>JAPPAR010000048.1 GCA_026705445.1 Candidatus Dadabacteria bacterium | reverse complement strand
ACGTACGGATCTGTGCGGGGGGTGCGAGGAAACTCGCATTCCTACCGCAACCCGCAACAGGGTTTTTCAGGTGAATCGGGAAGTCGTGAGGTGAAAAACGAGACAGCCACATAAAACTGCCTTCTATCTTTCTGGAATTACCCCAAATCCACTTCAAAGAGTGAAAAAGCCGTGTGCAATCCCTGCAAACTCTTGACTCCCCCCCCCATATATATGCTCTTGCCGTAGAGCCTATTGACTCAATAATTTTGCAAGAGGCTCGAGGAGAATAAAAATATGAGAATTCCATTTCCCTTCTGGTTGATTGCCCCGGCAGTTTGGATAGTGATTTTCATCACATTGGCCGTCCTAGGCAGCGATGCACTGGCTGCGGATGAATGCGGCGCCGCCACTTCTCAGAGTACTGTGGTGTGCAGTTCCCAGAATTACGACCAGGCAACGGAGGGCAATATCTTCTATCAGTTGCCAATATCAAAAGACACGAAGACCAACTACGAGTTTCGACTGGAAAGCGGTCTTAATGTCGTCGGCACGCGTTCTTGGAACGCCAATGTACTTCCACAAGGGTCGGGAATACCGGGAGCAACAGAGGAGGAAGACGACCACAGTCGGCGTGGGACCAAGCCGTATTCGCATGGAGGATCAAAAACACCTTTTGCTTACTATGCAGCATTCTCTGTTGACAGTGGTTTTGATTACGACAGTGATTCTGGTCACCATGGTGATATCACCGTCCGGTCCGCTGCCGATCTAACCGCCAAGCACCCAGAAGACCCTAGGGCCCTCACTATCCCTGCTACTACCAGAGCTCGTGGCATCAGCGTATACCAGACTGGTGAATCAGGGGATATAAACGTGTATAAGACAGGAGGCAACATCGTGAGCGTGGGACCAGGCGTCTGGGCTGAAATCGACAGCAGACAAGGCGGTAAGAACGAAGGCAGTTTTCAGGATGGAGAGTATGATGGCGACATACTGATCGACATTTCAGGCGATGGTTCCATATCGACGACGGCGGAGGACGGTGAGGCCATACATGCGGTTAACAGAGGTAGCGGTGACGTCAGAATCAAGGCTAGGGCGAATTCCTTGGATATTATGGATCCCAACATTAAAACGACGGGCATTGATTCCAGCGGCATACTCGCCGAGGTGGGCTGGAGAGAGGCTACCGATCCGGCTCCGTTGGCTTCGCCAGTAAACATGGATATTCACCTCAGCAACTTCCACATTCTGACGGAGGGTGGTGGTCGTCCAGCTAGATCCTGGGAAGGTTCGAGAGGTTTAAAGCTATACCACTTTACTGAAGGCGATATGACAGTCTCTGCCTCAGGCAGCAAGATCGAAACTAGAGGGCATCGCGGCAACGGCATCTACGCGATATATTTCCGTCACTCATCGAAACAGGGCGGGATGATTGATATTGATCTTTCAGATACCTCGATCGAAACCGGAAATTTATTTTCCAACGGAGTATTCGCCTATCACGACTCCATGGGCAACATCGATATCGATGTTGCAGGTGGTACCATCACGACGGAGGAAGTTGATTCAAGCGGCATTATGGGCGCGCATCAAGGAGAGGGGGATATCCACATAGGAATTCGCCAAGGCGCTACCATCACAACTAAGAGTGAGGGAGCAGACGGCATCTACGCGGCTCATAAAGGTCAGGGCGGGATCAACATTAGCGCTCAGGGCGGCAGCACTATCGAAACGGAGGGAGGTATTGCCTACGGCATACGTGCCATTCACGAAGGCGTCGGCGCAGAAGTCATCTTGGTAAAAGAGGATGAAGCGTTAAGCCCAGCCTCACACGGCCCTTGGAATGTCTACAAAAGTCATTATATAGTTCCAGAACCTCAAGAAGACACAACAAACATTGATATCGACATTAACGCTCAGGGCAGCACTATCACAACGAAAGGCTATGGTGCCCACGGCATACATGCCCATCACAATGATGGTGGTGAAATTAAGATCACGGCAGGAACCATTGACGTGAGCGGTCCGGGCTCTCAGGGAATCCGGGTGGCCGATAATGCGTCACGAGATTCTAATGACCCCGAGCCCAAAGATCAGGATGAAGACGGCTACGCCGATCAGACTGTGAATGTGACTGGCTCCATAAAGAGTACTGACACGGGCGTTTTTCTCGCAGGTGGTGGTAGGGTGGTCATCGGGAGCGGAGGGAGGATCAGCAAAGTCACAGACTCGAGAATTGGCATTCTTGCCAGTGGTACTGGTGGTGGGCGAATGCCATCCAACCTCCGGGTGGACATGAATCTCAACGGATGCACCGTGGAGGAGGTTATTGGGGACAACTGGATCATTAACGATTATGGCGAGACGACCATCGCAGTCAACGGCGTTTTGTTGTACGACGGCAGCAGAAGTGGCGACGAAAACCAAAAAGCCATACCGGGTGTCACGGTCCGCAGCGGGGTGTGGAATGTGAGTATGAAACCCGAAGGTGCAAACTGGAACTTGCAAAGAAAAGACCCCCCTAAACCTGATAGCCTTGATGAACAACCTGATAGTCAGTTCCACGAAAAGGGGCTGAATGTCTCCGGGCGAGATTTCTCGAAAGCTGATTTCATCGTGAAGCATCATCAGAGCGATGAGCCTCCCTCTCCTGGCTATGCTCCCTCTCCTGGCTGTGTTACCTCTACTACTACTGGTCCTGGTTCCGGCGGTGGTTCTGGTCCTGGTTCCGGCGGTGGTTCTGGTCCTCCTAGTCCCCCTACGGACATGGATGATGATAATGATGATATGATGGGCCCTGATGATGATATGAGTGATGAAGGCACTCAGCAGCCGGTTACGGCTTCGGACTCAGATGGCGGATGCAATCTGTCTCCGCATGGAGATTCAACTCTGGGCAAGTTAGCGTCAAATCTTGCTGCTATTGGTTTAGTGTTTATGTTCGGCCTTCTGTTGCTGTCACGCGGTAGCAGGAAAGCAAGCAATTAGAACGCATGGGGGTGTCTCTCGGATTGTTGCGAAACGGATGCGATGCGGGTTTTTCAAATGTCTGGCAGCCGAGCACTTAACCGCACTTGAGGCTTCGGCCCTGTTCTGAGTGCGATGGTCTGAGATAGCTGAGTGATGTAAAGATCAAAGAAAAAAAAGGGAGGGCTTCTTTCTGAAGCAGGCTGGGTATCCGTTCTAGAATCTTTCCAGAATTTCGTAATAAGTGTTTCTCTGCGCGGGATTGAACCCGGCACTTTTTATCATGTGAACCAGTTCATCCACAGTTGAGCGTATCTTATTCTCGGCACACCCCAGAACGTTCTCGTCGTAAAGAGTTCCGCCGAGGTCGCTTGCGCCGTAGTGAAGGGACATCGAACCCATCTTTTTCCCTTGGGTGAACCACGAGCCCTGAACATGCTTGAAGTTATCAAGGAATATCCTGCATACAGACAGAACTCTCAGGTATCTCTCCCCGCCAACCTCATCCTTCATTCTTTTTTCAAGCAAAGTGTTTTTCGGCTTGAACGTCCAGGGGATAAACGCCAAGAAATTCCCGGTTTCGTCTTGGAGTTCCCTTATTCTCAGCAGGTGCTCGATTATGTCCTCGTCCCGCTCAAGGTGGCCGAACATCATGGTCGCGGTCGTCTTGAAGCCCACGAGATGGGCTTCCCTTGTGATTTTCATCCAGGTATCGGCATCTATCTTGAGGGGGCTTATCGCTCTTCTTGTCCTGTTCGTCAGCACCTCGGCCCCGCCTCCCGGTATTGTTCTCAGTCCCGCGTCCCAGAGGCTTTGCAGCACGTGCTTTGTGTCGAGGTTCTCATACTTGGCAATGGCGGCTATCTCTGGGGCGGAGAAGGCGTGGAGATGAAGCTCCGCTATTTCCCTTGTGGCCCTTTTTACTATCTCGATATAGTAGTCAAGCTTGAGTTTCGGGTTGTGGCCGCCCTGAAGAAGGACCGTAGTGGCGCCGTTGTGGTAGGAGGCGCGCATTATTTCGATTACCTTGTCGACGCTCAGTGTGTAGGCGTCGTATGCGCCCGGCGGCCTCCAGAATGCGCAGAAAAGGCACTCGGTGTCGCAGACATTCGTGTAGTTGGGGTTTGTGTCCGCGACGAAGGTAACTATGTTCTCTGGATTGAACCTCTTCCTCACGATATCGGCCAGGGAACCGAGCTGGAGCAGGTCAGCCTTTTCGAGAAGTAGGGTGGCTTCATCGATCGATATTCTGCTGCCTTCAAAAACCTTGGCGTAAATATTTTCAAGCGAGCACATAGAGAAAATTAATAAAGCTAATAGCGTGAACAAAGTCAATTCCGCAAGAGGTGTTACTGAAGTCATCTTCAAAACGGGTAGTGTTTACTCCGCTGTGTATTTTAAATCCATTTTTGTTATTCTGTTTGAGAGGGTTCTGCCCAGTGGTATCTGGCGGTCCTCCCTTCCGAGACTGGTACACGCCCGGGTTTCGGAACCGAGGATTGGTATTTGTTCCAGGTGAAGAGCTAAATAGTATCTGTAAGTTAGGAGATGTTAGATGAGAGAGAATTACGATATTCTCAATGTTGAGGAGATAGACTTTGACATTGACAATCCTAGGATAAAAATGGCCTTGGAAAAGTACGGTGGCCAATTGAATGCAAAGCGTATTTACTTTGCCTTGCGAACCGCAACAGATGGAGAGAGAAAAACCTCGGCTTTTTCGAGTCTTATGGATTCAATCCGTACTAACAAAGGGATAACGCAACCGATTACAGTTGTATTGAAAGGAGATAAAAAAATTTGCATTGACGGGAATTCGCGTCTTGCCATATACAAGGATTTTCTCGAGCAAGGAACTCTTGGAGATTGGTCCCAGATTAAAGCATTGGCACATATCAACAAAAAGTTTCACGACTTCAAGCCTGCGGGGCTCCAAAAGTACCTAGAGTCCCGTGATGAAAAGGGTACGGAAGAAGCGACCACCAATGTGAAAACGATACAGCGAAAACTCTTTGACTATGTCATCGGGGAGTTGAAGAAACATTACGGTACGGAAAATAAGGTGTGGTGGACGGAGGGTGTTCCTCTCACGATCCGCCAGGAATGCGCGGTCAGGTGGGAAGCCGAAAATCGTGAGGGTGAGCAAGAATCTCAGCTTTACCTGATCAACTATATCAATATCTGTCACAATAATTGGGGCTTATTCAAAGACGTTATTTCGCTGGACGTCCGTAATAAGGACAACAAGAAGGCAAACACGAAATGGATAAAGGATCTCAACGAAATACGCAAAATCACAGCGCATCCTGAGCGCGGTGTTCTGACCACGGAACAAGTCGCCTTCGTGAACGAGCTTTCTAACAAGGTGAACGAGCATTTTCCTGAGGATATTTCGTAAACTCATGAGGAGAGTTTTATGGCTTGGGTTTCGGAACCGAGGATTGGTATTTTTTCCAGGTGCGTGGCTTGAAGAAACTTCCTGAAAAAAAGTTCTTTCTTCTGTCCTCTCTCTTTCTTTGTCTTTCCTGCAGCGGCGTGGGACTCTTTGCTGACCCCGACCGGGGTCTTGAGAGCGTAGATCAGGAGGATGCGTATTATCATTTTGCGCTCTCGGCTCTTCATCTGGAACAGGGGGATCTTCCGCGCGCCCTGAAGAGCCTTGAGGAGGCGGAACGGATTGACCCCCGGTCTTCTGAAATAAAATACCGTCTCGCCCTAATTTACACGGTTCTTAATATGCGCGAGAAGGCCGTTGCCAAGTTCACGCAGTCCATCGTTCTTGATCCCTCAAATTCGCCGGCTTACAGGGACCTTGCCCGCATCTACCTTGCATATCCGGACGAAGCCATGAAGGAAAGGGGCAAGAAATTCCTTCTCAAGGCCGTCGAGACCGATCCCGGGGACAAGGAAACCTATCTGCTTCTCTGCGCGACTGAACTGTATTCCGGAAATCTTGAGAAGGCGCAGAAGTACGCCGAAAAGAGCCTTTCAATAAGTCCTAAGGATGTTACGGGTCACTTCTACCTTGGAAGCATCGCTTCCAGAAGAAACGATCTGGACACTGCGGTAAAGCACTACAAAAGGGCTCTTGAAATTCAACGGACATACTACCCCGCTTTCGCCGGGCTCGTTGAAACCCTTGAGAAAGCCAAAAGAATCGAAGAGGCGATAGAGCAGTACGAGTCGGCGATCAGGAAATTCGCTCCTTATCGCGACGTCTTTATTTCCTACGGGAACATGCTTTACCGACACCGCAGGTTCGAAGAGGCCATAAAGCAGTACCACAACGCGGAGGCCGCGGACCCGGAGAATCCCGAGATCAGCTTCAGAATCGGTCTTCTGTATCTTGAAAGCGGCAGTTACGAGGAAGCTATCGGAGAACTAAAACAGGTTTTCGAACGTCTGCCTGCACATTTTGGGGCAAAATACTACTCTGCCGTCGCTCACACCAAGCTCGGGCAGTATTCCCAGTCAAGGATGCTTCTCGATTCCATACCCCAAAGCTCCGATTTCCACGTAGACGCAGTCGTCCATGGAGCGTACATAGATGAACTTGAGGGCTCAGAACAGAAAGCGATCAATATACTGAAAGAGCTTCATGAGAAGAACCCGTACAATCCCAAGGCCGTGAATTCTCTGGGTGAAATCTACGGAAGGCAGGGGAGACAGGAGGATTCGATCTCTTTGTACGGCAGGTATCTTGAGAAGCACCCCGATGACGAATCCGTTCTGTATTCGCTTGGCGTTTCGTATTACTACAGCGATCGCATACCGGAAGCGCTTTCGGTAATGGAGGACATAATCAGCAGGAATCCGCGGAGTTTCGATGCGATGAATTTCATCGGGTACACGTATGCCGAGCGGGGAGAAAAACTTGATTACGCCGAGGAACTCATTGGCAAGGCTCTTGAGCTTGCTCCCGGGCGGGCTTACATAATCGACAGCCTGGGGTGGGTTTACTATCAGAAGGGCGATTTCACCAGAGCCCTCGAGTATCTGCTTCGCGCCTCGGAAATCCCTCCTCCCGATGCGGCCATTTTGGAGCACGTGGGCGATGTGTATGAGAAGCTCGGCAAAAGAGAACTCGCGGTGGAGAATTACGCAAAAGCCCTTGAACTCTTGGATTCCAAGAAACTGGTTACGGTTGAAGACAGGAAAATCCGCGCGAGGCTTCAAGAAAAGCTAAAGGAATTCAGGCGCGATGAGGCATAGCTGGGTTTTTATTCCGTTTGTTTTTCTCTTTTTTTCCTGCGCCGGCAAACTCCCGCCCTTTACCGCCGAACACCCGGATCTTTCCGCCATATTGGCAAAGGCGAAACGCACTCAGATGGGTTTCACTTCCATAAAAGCTAGGGCTAGGGTGTCAATAAAGTCCCTACAGGGGAAAATTGTTTTCGATCAGGTAGCCACCGTCGTCCGCCCGGAGTTTCTGAGAGTTTCGGTTTTCGCTCCTTTCGGCGAGATGCTCGCGAGGGTGGTTTCCGATGGAGAAAGCGTGAGAATGAAGACCAACTGGGAAGAGTTGATCTTTGAGAATCCGGAGGATTTCAGACTTTCCTACCTTTATCCGGGACTCCCGCCCCAGCTCGGAGTTGAGGACATAGTAAACTTTCTGCTGGGGGGATCCCCATTTACCATTCCCCAGAAAAGTTACTCTGTGCGGACTGGGGAGAATGAGGGGGAGATAGTTTTCGTGTTTTCGGGAAGCACGCCTCTTCAGGTTACGGTCGATTCCCCGAGAAACTTCATAACCAGAGTAGAGGGTACGCTTTCTGACGGAGAGAAGGCTAAGATTGAGTTCTCGTTGCTCAAACGGATTGACTCGGACACCTATTTCCCGAGAAACCTGCTTTTTGAGACCGCCGATTACAGTCTCAACGTGAATTATGACGAGAATTTACGGGTAAACTCAAAGACGGATATTTCTTTTTTCCGGTCCGCAGAGGAACCCTGATTTGTCGCAGAAACCGCTTGTAAGAAACTTCGTAATAAGGAACCGTTTGGGTCTTCACGCCAGAGCGGCCGCGGTTCTGGTCGCCCTGACCAGCAGATTCAGTTCCAGTATAATGATAAGGAAAGACAGTTTCGAGATAGACGGAAAAAGCATACTGGGTGTTTTGTCCCTTGCGGCCATTTATGGCACTGAAGTTGCCGTTAGAATAGAGGGGGAAGACTCGGAGCTTGCGATGGAGGAAGTCTCCCATCTGATTGAAAGCGGCTTCGGAGAAGGAATCGATCCGGAAAACTGAGTTTGGGATATTTTGCAAGCGGGATAAACTGAATCGGTTTTTAAGGGAAACCACTGTTACGACCATGAAGATTATAAGGATAAATTCGAAAAATCTGGAAAGAAGGTCAAGAGAAATAGAGAAGTCGGCCTCACATTTCGATCCGGAGCTTGTTTCGCGGACAGAAAAGATTGTAGAGGACGTCAGAGAGCAGGGAGACTCGGCGCTTTTTCGCTACGCGAAGAAATTTGATGGACCTTACGTAACTGCGAAAAACGTAAAGGTCACCGATCGCGAGTTTGAAGAGGCTAAAGCAGCCGTCGCACCGGGTATTGCAAGGGACCTTAGGAAGGCCGCTTCACGGATTCGCTCCTATCAGAAGAAGAAGCTTCCGAAGGCCGGAGCCTACAAGGATGCGCTCGGAAACGAACTTGGCTGGCTGATAAGACCAATTGAGAAGGTGGGAGTGTATGTTCCGGGAGGCAAGGCTTCGTACCCTTCAACCGTGCTCATGACCGCCATACCGGCGCGGGTTGCCGGGGCAATCGAGATAAGCGTTGTCACACCATGTTCCGGGAAACGTGTGAATCCCGAGATTCTTCTGGCGTGCGAAATTGCCGGGGTGAGCAACGTCTACAAAATAGGCGGGGCCCACGCCATAGCGGCAATGGCCTTTGGAACCAGGAGCATAACGAAAGTGGACAAGGTAGTAGGTCCGGGGAACATCTATGTTACGATAGCCAAGAAGCTGGTTTATGGTTTCTGCGACATTGACATGCTGGCAGGGCCGACCGAGGTTCTGATTATAGCCGACGGTTCGTGTCCGCCGGGATGGGTAGCTGCAGACCTGCTTGCTCAGGCCGAGCATGACGAAATGTCAATCCCGATTCTCGCGACCACCAGCTACGATTACGCCAAAGAGGTGAAAAAGGAAGTGCTCTCACAGCTAAGGGGGCTTGACAGAGAGGAAATCGCGGGCGCCGCGGTCTCAAGCAACGGAAGAATCTACGTAACCGAGAAAATGGAGCAGGCAGTGGCGCTTTCAAACGCGGTTGCTCCCGAGCACCTTGAGCTCTGCGTGCGTTCCCCCAAGTCTCTTCTAAAAGGCATAAAACACGCGGGAGCAATATTTCTGGGATCTCTCTCGACCGAGCCTTTCGGCGATTACGTCTCGGGTCCGAGTCACGTTCTTCCGACGGGAGGAGCGGCGAGGTTTTCTTCTCCTCTTAGCGTTTATGATTTCCTGAGGATGCCGAGCACCATATCGATGTCGAAAAAAGGCTTTTCGTCTCTCGGCACAACCGTTATGAATCTTGCCCACGCCGAGGGGCTTTCGGGTCATGCGTTTTCGGTAAAAAGACGGATTGAGGATTCCTGAGTAATGTTCACGCTACTGTTTAGAACGGGAGACTCCGGTGTCTGACATAGGTTCAATTAAAAGCAGGATTTCTAAGAACGTAAGGCCAATATCTGCTTACTCGGTGCCGAGGATTGACTGCTCGGTGAAGCTTGATGGAAACGAAAGTCCTTACGATCTTGAGCAAGAAGAGCAGATTGCGCTTTCCGAACGGCTGGCGAAGCTTCCGGTAAATCGTTATCCGGACCCCGAGGCTCTGGAGGTAAGAACTTCTCTTTCCCGAGCCGTAGGCTTCCCTGTGGATGGAATATTGCTTGGCAACGGCTCAGACGAGATCATACAGATGATCGTCGAGGTGCTTGGGGGGAAAAGCGGCCGCGTGCTCGTGCCGTCCCCGACCTTCTCAATGTACAGGATCACGTCGCTTATTCTGGGAAAACAGGTGACGGAGGTTGAGCTTGATGAGGCTTTTGACATAGATCTCGAACAGACCCTGGAGGCGATTCGCGCGCAGGACCCTGACATCGTTTTTCTCGCGACTCCGAACAATCCAACCGGGAATTCTTTTTCGGAAGAAAAAGTGCTCGAGATCCTGGAGGCAAGCGGGGGCGCGGTGGTTGTTGACGAGGCCTACTGCGATTTTTCGAAAAAAAGCTATGTTCCCCATATAGATAAATATGAAAACCTGCTGGTACTGAGAACAATGTCCAAGATAGGGTTTGCGGGGGCGAGACTTGGAATATTCTTTGCACGACCGCAGATCGCAGACGAAGTGAACAAGGCGCGTCTTCCCTATAACATAAATGCTTTTAGTCAGGATGTAATGTCTTTTGCTCTTGAAAACCCCGAGGTTATTGAACGGAAGATAAGCCTTATATTGAGCGAGAGAGAAAGAGTTCGCGCGTCGCTTGAGCGAATTGAGGGGATTCATGTTTATCCAACGGACGCGAATTTTTTCCTGGTACGGGTTTCGGACGCGGATTTTCTTTTCGAAGAGCTGGTCAAAAACGATATTCTGGTCCGTCGCTTCAAGGGAGAGGGACGCCTTGCAGACTGCCTGAGGATCACGGTTGGAACTAGAGAGGAAAACGATCAGCTCATCCAAGCCCTAGTCAGCATATTTTCTTCCTAAGTAGCTTTTCACTACGAAAAGAATTGTCGCCGCAAGGGCTATCCATGCGAAGATGTCTCCTACCCTCGAGTAGAGAGTTTCAAGCGAATCGATCAGAACCACCTCTCCCTCCAGATTTTCCGTAGTGAATATCCCCGTGCGGGCCTCTATCTTTCCTGTAGGAGATACGATCGCGCTTACGCCGCTGTTTGTTGATCTTACTAGGTAACGGCGCGTTTCAACTGCCCTTGGAATTGAGAGGAGCAGGTGCTGGTAGGGAGCGATACTCCTTCCGAACCAAGCGTCGTTTGTGAGGTTAACGAGCAGGTTGGCTCCCATTTTCACGTAGTCACTCGAAATCTTCGCCACTATGTCCTCATAGCATATAAGGGGTCCTATTCTCATGTTCTTTTCCGGAACCTCAAGCACTCTGAGGCCTTCTCCCGGGGTGAGATCTCCCATCATGGGGAGGACTCTTTTGAGGAACTTAAGCTCCTCGTTTATCAAAGGGAAATATTCGCCCAGAAGAAAAAGCCGGGTCTTGCTGTAGTGACCGAGGATATCACTCTGAGGATCGACTAGGAAGGCCGTGTTGTATTTTTTGTGGTCCTCTTCGTCCCAGCCGTCCTCAAGCAGGATGGGATCCTGGGTAAAGGAGAGCCCCCCGATGAGGAAGTGCGCCGGGTGCCCCGCAGGCACTATGTCTGTTTGATCTTCAATTCTGTATAACGATTTGTCTTTGGGAAACCAGTACTGAACCGATGTCTCCGGCCAGATCACGAGGTCTGCCCCCGAAAGTCTTCGCGACATTTCCCTGTGTTTTTCCGTTATGGCCGGTTCATTGTCGAGGTTTTTTTCCGCGTAATCAAAATTCGCCTGAACCATCCCGATTTTCACCCGGGGCTCTGTCTTAAGGAAATTCTCGATTTCGTTTATCCTGAAAGATCCGTAGCCGAGCACGGTTGCGATTATGGCAATCGAGATCGCGGGTGCGGCAAGCGCAGGTTTTCTTCCACGTCGCAGGTCGTCGACGAGGTAGAAAACCGATACGTTTGCAAAAAACATCAGGAATCCCAGAAAGTTCACCCCGAGGGTGTCAACCACCTGTATTACCTTCGGGTAGTAGCCTTGGGAGACTCCTATTCCGTAGGGAAAGAGAACCGGGAAGAAAAACTCTGCGACCACCCAGGCAAAAGAGATCATGAGCGCGTTTGCGACACTTTTT
This sequence comes from Candidatus Dadabacteria bacterium, assembly GCA_026705445.1. Classification (NCBI taxonomy): domain Bacteria; kingdom Pseudomonadati; phylum Thermodesulfobacteriota; class Candidatus Dadabacteria; species Candidatus Dadabacteria bacterium. The sequence continues at coordinate 22,344 of JAPPAR010000048.1, read as the reverse complement.
CTCCGGCAGAGTCCGAATCTCGATATATACCAGGTGAAAATTCCGAACTGAAGCGATGAGTACACGCAGAACAGAAACACGGCCGCCATGCTTGGGAGCAAGGGGATTTCACCGAACCTGTTAAGAGTCTCGACGAGCCAGTAAAGCGAGACGAGGTTCATGGATGTCCCGGATATCATGCCCAGTCGAAGTGACTGCGAAGCGCTTTTCCCCTGAAGCGCCAGAAGCATTGGGACAAAGCATACCCAGCCCAGTATGCCGAGAGTGCTTGAAAAAAGGGATGCGGAAAAAAGCACCCCGGATCCTGCGGCCAGGATTTCGTTTCCGGTCGGTCTGGTTATCCGGATTGTTTTCATGCGTAGCGGAGAAACTGCGGGTTCAAGACGCTTCCTTGTGTCTGCGTAAAGATATGTATTTGAGCGCTCCGACAAGGATCAGTGCAAGTGCCATTACCTGCGCTACCGAAAGGCCGGATATCGGGCTTTCAGTGGTGCTTCTTATGAATTCGATAAAGAACCTTTCAAGACCCGCGAGTCCCAGATATATGCTGGCGAGCCAGCCGACAGGCCTGTCCTTCTTCCTTATCTTCCACAGCACTAAGAACACAAGCGACATTATGATCGTTTCATAGATCTGAGTCGGATGAACCGCCTCAAGTGTCGGGGGGGAACCCTTTGGAAACGGCATCGCCCAGGGGAGTGTGGAGGCGATTCCGTAATCGTCTCCAACTAGAAGACAGCCGACCCTCCCAGTCGCGTAAGCTATTGCGAGAGCCGGGGCGGTGGCGTCAAGAACTCTCCAGAAACTTTCTTTATGCTTTTTTGTTAGTACGAAAAAGGCGAAGAGAGCCAGAAAAAATCCTCCGTAGAAGGTAAGTCCTCCCCTTAGAAGAAGATAGTGCATGGGGTAGGAGATAAGGTCGCTTAGGGGAACGTTCTCGATCAGGAAAAGGAGCTTGGCCCCGAGTATGCCTCCAACAAGGCAGGCAAGAAAACCCTGTTCATGAAGTTGCCTGGACATTCCTTTTCTTTCAAATTCCACCCCGGAAACCCAGAAAGCGACAAGAAAAGAGACGGCGACCATCGCCCCGAAGGATGTAATATGAAAATCGCCTATTCTGAGAAGTTCAGGGAACATTTATTTCTTCTCTTCTCCGGATTCAAGTTCTTTTTCCGCTTCGGAGTTTGACCTTACGAGAAGAAATATGGACAGAAAAAGTGCTATGCAGAGGGTTATCTGAATCAGCAAGTTGGTTTTCATTTCCATGTTAAGGGACTTCCTCCTAGCTGGGCGATGACAATTTTAACGAACAGTTAAGGAAAATAAAAGTGTCGTTGCGTGCTTGAATAACCCCCGCAAGCCGGTAAATTAGTCGGCTAATATGCTTCAGTCACCGGTACTGGTTTTGAACAGGTTTTTCGTCCCTGTCTCGGTAACGAGCTTGAAAAGGGCCTTTATCCTTCTTTACGGTGGTGCTGCAAAGGCTGTAAACAGGGAGTATGAGACCTTTGACTTCGATTCGTGGAAGGATATCCGTTCGGTCGACGCCGACGACTGCGTAAGGACCGTTACCAGCGTTATAAAAGCTCCCCGGGTGATAATTCTCGTTAGGTATGAGGGGTATCACAGAAAGCAGCCTAAGTTCAACAGGATAAACATTTTCAGAAGGGACGCGGACACATGCCAGTACTGCGCGAAGGCTTTTCGGAAAAGAGATCTTACCCTTGACCATGTGATTCCGCGGTCCATGGGCGGAAGAAGTACCTGGGACAACATAGTGTGCTGTTGTGTTAAGTGCAACAGGAAAAAGGGAGGAAAAACTCCCGAGCAGGCGAACATGAGACTGCTCACCAAACCTGTGAAGCCCGCTGCCAGTATTTTTTCCAACCTCCATTTTAAAACCGTGAGATATGAGGAGTGGGAGCCTTTTCTGAACTTTGTGGATATGTCTTACTGGAACGTTGAACTGACTGACTGAAGTTTTGTCTCAGAAAATGTCTTTGCCGCGAGATCATTGTCCGTTCGCGGCCTCGGGATCTGGAAAGAAAAAAGATGAGATCAGCGCTTGCGGTTTTCTTTACGCTCTTGTTTATTCCCTGCTTGGCGACCGCGCAGATACAGCTTCCCCCGGTTGCTTCTCCGATAAAAAAAATACCGATCGCCGTCGCGGTGCTTAAGGCCAAGGGGGATTTAAGCGTATACGGGAAGAATTTCACTGATGTCCTGAAGAACGATCTTACCAACGCGGCCCTTTTTGATGTCCGCCAGGTGAACATACTGTTTTCATCCTCTTTTGAGGATATAGATTTCGAATATTTAGATGCTCAGAAAACCAGGTATCTGGTGAGCGGAAATTTTGATGTTTCGCCTCGGGAGGTCTCTTACGATCTCATAGTTTATGATGTGGCCAGCAGGCAGGAGCGCATGAGAAGGAGATACGTGACATCTCCGCGCCACATAAGGAATGTGGTGCACAAGTTTGCGGGTGAGCTTATGAGAGAGCTTACCGGCCTCGACGGCTTTTTTGACTCAGAGATAGTGTTTGTCAGAAGGGACGGTCATGGAAGTGATCTCTTTATCATGGATTACGACGGGCACAACGCAAAAAGGCTTACCAATCACGGATCTTCGGTTCTCTCTCCTGACTGTTCGCCTGACGGAAGCCAAGTGGTCTTCACTTCCGACAGAAGCTGGGACCATGACGTCTACTTGCTGAATTTCAAGGCCACCCGCCTCCCCGCTGAGGGCAACAGGATAACCCGGGGCATTCACCTCGACAATTCTCCGAGCTGGTCTCCAGACGGCAGCCGTGTGGCGTTTAGCCGTAACGGGGACATATACATAGCCTCGTCCTCAGGGGAAATACTTAAGCGGCTTACCAAGTCTCCCGCCATAGATATCTCCCCAACTTGGTCTCCCGACAGCAGAAAAATTGCTTTTGTGTCGGATCGGGCGGGAGCGCCGAACATATACGTGGTAAGCTCCGAGGGGGGTCGAGCGGTAAGAATTACCTCGGAGGGTTACAATACCGACCCGGTCTGGTCTCCAAGCCACTTAGTTAACCGTATAGCGTTTGTGAAAGTGAAAAAATCCGAGGCCGACATCTACTCCGTAGGACCTGACGGCCGGGGCCAGCAGAGGCTTACCTCTTCGGGAAGAAACGAGGATCCCTCGTGGTCTCCCGATGGTCACTACATCACTTTCTCTTCAAAGAGGCTGGGGAAAAGGCAGGTATACATCATGTACTTAAACGGTGAGAACAAGCTTCCGCTTTCCCGGGGCAAAAATGATTCGTTCTCCACTTGGTGCGTGAAGTAGCGGATGGGGAGACTTTGCTCTTGAGACTTTTTATCGCGGCCTTTCTTCTCGAGGAAACAAAAGATGTGCTTTTTCGCTACGTCCAGTCGCTTAGGGGTTTTCTTCGAGGGGTAAGGTGGGAACCGAAGGAGAAACTTCACGTCACGCTCAGGTTTCTTGGAGATGTTGATGAATCGTGTCTTGAGGACATATCAGCCGATGTAGGTTCCGCGGTTTGCGGTTCGGGGAGTGTTGAGTCTGGATTTGACGATTTTTGCCTGTTTCCAGGCTCGAGAAATCCTAGAGTGTTAGCCTTGGGTCTTGTGAAAAATGAGCAGTTCCAGTCTCTTTTTGACAAAGTGCAGAGTGCGGTCCTGCAGAACGGGTTTGAGATGGAGAAAAGAAAATTCATCCCGCACGTGACTCTGGGCAGGATCAGAGGGGATTTCGAGGGAATCAGGAGGATTCCTCGACCGGACAAAACGGAGTTCTCCATTACAAGAGTCGGGCTTGTTCAAAGTGAGCTTGGACCCCGGGGATCCCGCTACACCATCCTCAGGACATGGAATCTTCAGAGCGGCATTTGACAAAAGAATTTTCTAACAGGCAAAATAGTGCTTCCATAAAGTGCGGAGGATGTTATGCACGCTGTTATAAAAACCGGTGGAAAACAGTATATAGTCAAACCGGGCGACGTTATTGATATAGAAAAAATCTCCGGCGAACCCGGCGAAGAAGTGAACTTTGAGGAAGTCCTGCTTGTGTCCGCTGAGGGAGAGGACGTTAAGGTAGGTAGCCCTGTTGTTGAAAATGCCAGGGTTGAGGGTAGAATAGTAAAGCAGAAAAGGGGCGAGAAGATAGTAGTCTTCAAGTTCAAAAGAAGGAAAGGGTACAGGAAAAAGGCGGGCCATCGCCAGAACCTGACCAGCGTCGAGATTACGAGCATAAGCGCCTGATTCGCGGAGGCGAGTAAGCATGTCAACCAAAAAAGGTGGCGGAAGTTCCAAAAACGGAAGGGATTCCATAGGCAGAAGGCTTGGCGTAAAGAAATTCGGAGGCCAGCCGGTTGTCAAGGGGAACATAATAGTAAGGCAGCGTGGTACCAGCATTAAGCCTGGTCTGAACGTGGGGCTTGGAAAGGATTACACGATATTCGCAATGTCTGACGGGGTTGTGAAATTTCAGAAATCCGGAAAGGGCAGAACAAAGGTTTCCGTAGTTCCTGCCTGAGCGGTTCCCCGTAAAACTAGTTTTTTGTTTTTCTCCTATTATAATTACTGAATACTTTTACCGGCATGTTGTCCTTCTGGATAAGTTAGACGGAAATTTACCTTGAGTGCTTTGAAAAACCGGAAAAAATCTTTCAATCTAGCTCCATTCTTTCCCGTATTTATTTTCTGTTTCCTGCTCTCGTTTCTGGCGGTTTTCGCGTTCCAGTATTTCTATTTCCCGGAGAAGTACGCCGACCTCATAGTTGAGGGGATGGAAGAAGTGTTCAGCGAGGAGGTTTTTTTCGCCGACCGCGCGAGAAGCATTCTTGATACGAGAAACAATGTCGGGTACGTAAGGCTGCTTGATCATAACGGGGTGCTTGAGAAGAGTTTCGGTTTTCAGGATGACAAGGGTTTTGAGAAACTCACCCTCAAGGGACCTGAGGGAAAGACTGTCCTTTTGGGTCTGAGAAGTTCTGTTGGGAAAAACTTCCACCTTGACGCTTTGCTCTGGAGCCTCATTTTCGCTTCCCTGATGGCAGTTGTTTTTACTTCCCTGATACGTTTTATAAGTGATCGGGCATTCCGGTTCATGGGGGAATTCTCTGAAGCTGTAGGTTCTGTTGCCAGCGGAGATTACTCGGTCCGCCTGGATGGGCGGTCTTCGCTCATTGCGGGGGCGGGGGTTCAGTGGCTTTGCCGTGAATTCAACGAAATGGTTTCTTCGCTTGAAGGCGGATCGGCCGACCGGGACGACACGGAGGATTTGGAAGATGCGGACTTTGACCGTTCGGATGAACTGCCGACGGATTTCCGGCCGAAGATAGTCTTAAGAGAGGAGCAATCTTCTGATGTTTCTGCATTTGAGGCTCCCCAAGATTCGTTTGATGAGGGGCTGGTGGAAATCGTGCATGTTGAAGAAGAGGATGCCGAACCTCAACAAGAGGCTCCCTCCGCCGTTACCGAGGTTGCGGATTCCGAGGGGAAGAAGGTAGATATCAGCATACTCGTCGTAAAGATCGCGGATTTTGAAACCCTGATTGAAGATGTTTCGCCATCCAGCGTCAACTCTCTTACGGCCGATTACAGAAAGACCGTTTCAACCACTGTAGGCTCCTTCGGAGGAACCGTGGAGGCCATACTTCGCGATGAGGTGGTGGCTTTTTTCACCAGCCCCGATCCCGGACCCGTTGCAAAGCTCAATTGCGTGTGCTGCGCGGTTGAGATGATGCAGCTTTTCGCCGGGGTGGTCGATGGTCAGAAAATCTCTACCCGGTCGGATATAAAGCTTAAGATGGGCATTTCCTCGGCTGATTTGCCGGTGTCAGATGAATCGGACGTTTTCGCGCTTGCAAAACCCTTTGTGGACGAGGCCAAGGCTCTTTGCGATGGAGCGAGGGCATGGAGCGTGTTTGTTACGACCGGTTTCCGCGAGGGCGCAAGCGATTATCTCGAAGTGAGGCGTGAAAAGGTCGATGGGAACCTCTGTTACGCCGTTACCGGGGTTGAGGAAGAAGCATTGCAGCGGGCCGGAAGATAGAGCTCTCTCCTTACTTTGCTCCGCTCTTTTAATTCAGTTTTCTACCATTCCTGTTATATTTTTCCATCCAGGCTGAACGACCTGCTCCTCAGCCAATAACGGTTCACCGTGCTGTATGCCAGGGATTTTTGTCAGATGAAAGGATACGAGGTTAGAAGAGAATTTATCGAGTATTTCTCCGAAAGGGGACACGAACCGGTGCGCAGTTCCATTCTTATACCGGAGAACGATCCTACCCTCCTTTTTACCAACGCCGGGATGGTTCAGTTCAAGAATGTTTTCACTGGAAATGAGACCAGGGATTTCAAAAGAGCGGTTTCTTCCCAGAAGTGTCTCAGAGCCGGGGGAAAGCACAACGATCTTGACAACGTCGGGTATACGGCGAGACATCACACTTTTTTTGAAATGCTTGGGAATTTCTCCTTTGGGGACTACTTCAAGGAAGGAGCCATCAATTATGGATGGGATCTTATTACCAATGTTTACGGGCTTCCCAAGGAAAAACTCTGGGTCACCGTCTATAAAGACGACGACGAGGCTTTTGAGATCTGGAACAAAGGTATCGGTGTTGCCAAGAAAAGGATCGTGAGGATGGGGGAGAAAGACAATTTCTGGTCAATGGGGGATACGGGTCCGTGCGGTCCGTGTTCCGAGATACTGATAGACCAGGGGGAATCGCTTGGCTGCGGGAAAGCGGGGTGCGCCGTCGGATGCGAGTGCGATCGTTACCTTGAGCTCTGGAATCTTGTGTTCATGCAGTTTGAGAGAAATCAAAAGGGAGAGATGACATCTCTTCCTCGTCCCAGCATTGACACGGGGCTTGGGCTTGAAAGACTTACAGCGGTTCTTCAGGGAGTGGGGAACAACTATGAGACTGACCTTCTAAGAGGGATAATAAGCAGGATAGAGGAGCTTTCCGGAAGAGATTATTCCACCGACCGCTCGACCGAGGTTGCGATGAGGGTTATAGCGGACCATTCAAGAGCACTTGCCTTTCTCATCTCGGACGGAGTATTCCCGTCAAATGAAGGTAGGGGATACGTTCTTAGGAGAATACTCAGGAGAGCCGTCCGCCACTCCAAGTTTCTGGGAATAGACGAACCCTTTATCTACAGGGTCCTGCCCGCAGTTGAGGGGATCATGGCGGATGCCTATCCCGAGATTAGGGAAAAGGGGGATTTTGTATCCCAGGTTGTAAAAAGCGAGGAGGAGAGGTTCCTAGAGACGGTGGACAGAGGACTTGAACTTCTTAACCAGGAAATCGCAAAGCTTGGGAAAAAGAAGAAGCTCCCTGGCAAGGTGGTTTTCAGTCTCTACGATACATACGGGTTCCCGGTCGACCTAACCGAAGACATAACCAGAACCGAGGGTATAGATATTGACCTTCAGGGCTTTGAGAAGGAAATGGAGAGACAGAGAACCAAGTCAAGAAACGCCCGCGGCGGCGGAGAAACCGACCTTACATCTGTTCTGCTTGAGCTCGCCGGAGAGATGACAACAGAATTTGTTGGCTACAAGACCCTCTCTTCCGAAGGCGCGGTTACTGGAATAATAAACCAAGGAGAGATTTCCGACACAGCTTGGGAGGGTCAGGAAGCCCAGATAATTACCGATATCACTCCTTTTTACGGGGAATCGGGCGGACAGACCGGGGACAGGGGTGAAATTGCCGGGCCGGGATTCCATGCGAAAGTCCTCGATACGAAAAAGCTCACCCCCACGTTTTTCATTCACAATGTTGTTATCGAGAAGGGAAATGCGCAGGTCGGCGACCATGTGCACATGGAGGTCGACCCCGCGAGGAGACAGGGGGTTATGGCTCACCATACCTCAACACATGTGCTTCACGCCGTTTTAAAGGAAGTCCTCGGCAATCACGTCAATCAGGCAGGATCGTTCGTCGGGCCCGACAGGCTCAGGTTTGATTTCAGCCACTATTCCTCGATCGAGAAACAGCAGCTTGATTCCATAGAACAGATCATCAACGAGAGAATAAGGCGTGACGACGAGGTTCTAACAAAAGAAGACGTTTCGTACGACGAAGCCATAAAGGACGGGGCCACCGCTATATTCGAAGAGAAATACGGCGACAGGGTAAGGGTGGTAATGATAGGGGACTACAGCAAAGAGCTTTGCGGCGGTACCCATGTCAGGGCTTCGGGTGAGATAGGCATGTTGAAGATAGTGTCTGAGAGCGCGTCTTCCGCGGGAGTGAGGAGGATCGAGGCCGTAAGCGGTCAGGCGGCATGGAATTACATGAAAGGGCAGGAAGATATCCTGAACGAATTCTCCACCACCCTTAACGCCCCCCGCTCCGAACTTCTTTCCAGACTTGCCGGAATTATTGAAGAAAGTGCCCGGCTCCAGGCGGAAATCGAATCTTCCAGGGCGAGGACTCTTGTAAAAACGGCCGCCGAGCTGATTGACAAAGTTGAGGATGTGGGAGGAGTCAACCTCCTTCGGGTCAAAGTTTCTGTTTCGAAACCTGCAGAACTGCGTTCTCTTTGGGATTATCTGAAGGGGAAAATGAATAACGGCATCGCTGTGCTTGTCGCTGAGAATGGAGGCCGGGTTTTTATTCTTGTGGGTATTACCAAGGATCTTATCGGCAGTTATCATGCTGGAAAAATCGTAAAGGAGCTTGCCGGGATTGTAGGCGGAAAAGGGGGCGGGGGCGCCGAGATGGCGCAGGCGGGCGGAAATATGCCTGGAAATATACCGAAGATGCTGAATCACCTAGGAGAACTCATATGAAAAAGAGTATCGATTTCTTTTTAAGTGCTGTGCCAAGAAAAAACAATAGAACAAAGTTCATGGCAGGCAGCTTGGCAGTTCTTCTGTTCGTTTTCTTGGTAAGTCCAAATGCCGGTTTCTCGGGTGTTATGCCGGATGATCTCACGCAGAGCGAAACCGATGGTGATCCCGCACAGAGCGAGACCGGACCTGCGCGCTTCGACAGTTACGCGGGGGTCTTTGCTGGCCCCGGTTTTATGAGAAACCGGATAATAGATATTGATGGCTTTGCTGACTGGGGCAATCCCGGTTCGATTTCCAAATATGACGATACGGGCTTTGTCGGCGGCGTTATCTTAGGGAGAAAATTCGATGTTGGTGGCTTGACCCTGAGAATGGAACTTGACGGCACGTTGACCAACGTGTCGGCATCAACCAATAAGCTTGATCCTGAAGGTTTGGATGAAACTGCCGAATCGGAATTTTCGTGGATCGTTTCTGCGCGCGGGGGAGTTGAGCAAGGAATTGGCCGTATGACGGTTTTTGTCACCGGAGGGCTGGCTTTTGCCGGCATCAGGAACTCGGTAACCGATATTGATTTCGGTGATTCGGGCTCCATGGTGGACCCCGACGATTCCTTCAGTAAGGATTCAGCGGAGGCGGGCTGGGTGGTTGGAGTCGGGGTGGAAGCAGCGTTATCCGACGCCTGGGTTTTGAGGCTTGAGGGATTGTATATGGATTTCGGAGAGAGTGCTCACCTTGTTAATCGCTCCGCAGATAACCCCTGCTGTGGGCTAGAAACTCCCAGAAGGGCAGTATCCTACGAAGTTGAAAACAGACTTTCTGTCGCCCGCCTGGCAATAATTCGCCGGTTCTGAGTTAGCAAATCCATCAGACTGCCCTGTGAATTCCAGACAACCTTTCACTGGTTGATCTTTGCGATGTTCAGGTTGCCCGGGCAGAGAAAGTCCATTTCTGCCGGAAAAATTCATGGAAGTGGGCGAATGAGGTGTGTATTAAAGGTGATTGCAAAAGTGGATCCCAGATTTTCTGAAGCGGAATCGAGGGCCCGCTATGAATTCACGGTGACTGGCCCTATGCCTTCACTTGAACGCGAAGGCACCGCTATGTCCCACAAACCATAAGGGACCTCGACCCGCTAGACCCTTTTCCGCTTTGCTTTTTAAAAACCACACACCCTATTAAAGACCATATTATAATTCGAGCCCTAATTCAATAATAGTTAGAAATTTCAGGAGGTTATAGGCAAGAACCTCCTCGGATTTATGCTTTTCCCAGAAATTCTACACGTGAAAATGCTCTTTCTGGAATTCCTTCCTGATCTTGTTAAGAGCGTTTTTTTCTATCTGTCTTACACGTTCTCTTGAGATGCCGAATTTATGGGAAAGCTTTTCAAGAGTTTCGGGAGAATCGGTGAGAATCCGTCTTTCGATAATGTATTTTTCCCTTTCTTTCAGGTTCGCCATGGCTTCTTTTATCTTCTTGGCAACAAGCGGGCGGGTCTGGGAATCTTCAAGGAACTGCTCCTGGTCAAACGTGTCCCCCAGCATGTCAACGTAGGTGCGTTCCGTGCTGCCTTCTATATTTGCGTCAAGAGACAGATCTTTTCCGGACATTATCCGGTCCATCTCGATTACCTGGCTGTCCGGCACGTCAAGTTCCTTGGCTATCTCGGAGTAAATATCTTCCTCCATCTCGGCTCCCGTGGCTTCGATCTTATTTTTCGTCGACCTGAGTTTGTAGAAGAGCTTTCTTTGCGATTGATTCGTCCCGACTTTTACCAGGCTCCAGGTTTTCATTATGTGATTCTGTATATACGCCCTTATCCACCAGACCGCGTATGAGATGAGCCTGTATCCCTTTGTGGGGTCAAAGCCTCTTACGGCCTTCATGAGCCCTATGTTGCCTTCCTGTATAAGATCCAGGGTGTTTACGTTGTAGTTTTTGTACTCGTTCGCGATACGCACGACGAACTTCAGATTTGATACGATCAGTTTCCTGGCGGCCTCAAGATCGCCCGTTTCCCTGTGCCTCATCGCGAGTTCGTATTCTTCTTCCCTGCTCAAAACAGGGTAGTCCCTGATCTGCGCCAGATAGCTTTGCAGGGAGTTTGAAAGCGCGGGAAGAGATGAACTCACTTCTTCCAGCTTCTTTTTGTCTTCTTTTTTTCCGGCCATTTTCTCGGTATTAGATTTGTTGACTGTTTTCTGTATCTATATAAAATTAACTACTCTTTGGCTTTTTTCTATTTTTACAGTTCCGGCGTAGCTCAGTTGGCAGAGCAGATGACTGTTAATCATCGGGTCGCAGGTTCGAGCCCTGCCGCCGGAGCCAAATTCCGTCTCTAAAAATCTGCTTGATGCAGTTTACGCCAAGGCACTATATCCCCGTCCGCACGTTGCTGGAACTGATTTCCTCCGTAGGCTATGACTATACTGCAAGGACGGGATAATTCGGTCAGGTGCTGGCGGACGCGTCGCACCCCGCTGAACAGACCCGAAGATCCTGTTGCCGTGGACTTGGCGTCGACAAGCGTAATGCGGGACGGGTCCTCGATGATAATATCTACCTCGGCTCCATTGCGGTCGCGGTAAAATGAGAGACCTCCCGTCTTGCCACTGTTGCTTCGGTGTTTTGTTATCTCCGAGACTACCCAGGTTTCGAAGATCGGGCCGCGAAGCGGATGAGAGTTTAACTGTTCGGGTGTCCGGATACCCAGCAGCCAACAGACTAGCCCCGTGTCGTAGAAATGCAGCTTCGGCATCTTTACGAGTCTCTTGCGCAGGTTCGAGTGAAAAGTCGGAAGGCGGAAAACGATAAAGCTCGTCTCAAGTATGTTAATCCAGGCTTTCGCACTCGGCTGCGATATGCCGCAGTCATCAGCCAATGACGAATAGTTGAGCAACTGCGCCGTACGCCCGGCACACAGTTGGACAAACCGTTGGAATGTAGCTATGTCAGCTACGTTGCTTACTGTTCGCACATCGCGTTCTACGTAAGTGGTGACATAGGAGCGAAACCAGTCGGAGGGATCAAGACCAAGATCGAATATGCGTGGGTATCCGCCGGCAAAAAGAGTCTCCTCAAGACTCGGGGGATGTATGTCGAATCGCGTAATCTCGTTGCGCGCGAGAGGAAACAGGTTATATACTGCTGTCCTCCCGGCTAAAGACTGGCTGACCGATTTGAGTAGGGAAAAGTTCTGTGACCCCGTAAGTATCCAGCGTCCTGGCGAAGGATCTTCGTCGATTATGCCCTGCAGGTAGGAGAGAAGGTCAGGCGCACGCTGCACCTCGTCGATTACGCAGCCTTTTGGAAATTGAGCCAGAAACCCTCTGGGGTCCTCAGTTGCGAAAGCCCGTATGTCCGGAGCCTCAAGGCTTGCGTACGGATGGTGAGCGAACAAGGCCCTGCATAATGTTGTCTTACCGCTTTGCCGGGGTCCCGTAAGCGTGATGGAGGGAAACTTCCGCGCTGCTTCGATAAGCTTTGGTGCTAGGTTGCGATTGATCATAACCAGTCGCAGTCTAACTGATAACCTAGGCTATTTCAAATTCTTTTTTTGAAATAGCCTAGGTTCTGCTTCAGGAGTTCTTTAGATCAGATAGTAAATCAACATGAAGAGGTACCGCATGTTCGGGCTTGACTTGTGAGTCTCGAGCCTTGCCGAGAGATCCCCTATCCCGCCGAAGAATGAGTCATTATAGACTTCCGCCACTCTTTTGAACTCATCGAACTTGATGAGCGGCGGTTCGCGAACGGCAAGCGGACGCACGTTCTTCTCGGCGGAAGTTATCCTGATTCCGTCACCTTCCGTCGTGGCCAGGAACCATCGCTGGGAGTCCTCGAGCATGAGCTCTATGCCGCCTTCGGTCTTCTGTTTAAGAATTTCCCACTCTTCTTCCTTGGATTCGCTGAAAGGTATTTTTCTGTCTGCAAGCATTTTTTCTCTCCGACAAGATTATTTTTAAGGTTCTATTCTACCCCATGTCGAAAAAATATATAATCCGGCTAACCGAGAAGCGGTCTCAGGTGCTCTCCGGTATAAGAGTTTTCTACCGAAGCAACCTGTTCCGGAGTACCGGAGGCCACTATGCGTCCCCCGTTATCTCCTCCCTCAGGTCCGAGGTCAACTACATAATCCGCGCATTTTATCATCTCAAGGTTGTGCTCTATGACTATTACGCTGTTGCCGGCGTCGACAAGCCTGTTAAGAACGTCGAGGAGTTTTCCTATGTCGTCGATGTGAAGTCCGACCGTGGGTTCGTCAAGGATGTAGAGAATGTTGTTTTTTTCTTTTTTCGAGAGTTCCCGGGCTATCTTTATCCTCTGGGCTTCTCCTCCCGACAGTGTTGTTGCGGGCTGTCCGAGCCTCAGATAACCGCATCCGACATCCTTTAGAACCTTGAGCTTTCTGGTAACGGCCGGGTTTCCCGAGAAAAACCCCATGGCCTGATCGACAGTGAGGTTAAGGATGTCGTCTATGTTTTTCCCCTTGTACCTGTAGGCCAGTACATCTTTTCCAAACCTTTTTCCTCCGCATTCCTCGCACGTCACCATGACGTCGGCGAGAAAGTGCATCTCGACCCTGTGACTTCCCTCACCCATACATTTCTCGCAGCGGCCTCCCCTCACGTTGAAGGAAAAATGCGACGGGGTAAGTTTGCGAAGTTTCGCCTGGTAGTGCCCGGCGAGGATTTTGCGTATGTCGTCGTAAACCTTTATGTAAGTGACGGGATTTGATCTCGAGGTTCTTCCTATGCTCGCCTGATCAAGAATTATCACGTCGTCTATATGCTCTGTGCCTTCTATACGTTCGTGTTTTCCGACCCTTTCGGCTTTCCTCCTGAATTTTCTTAGGAGAGCGTTATGCAGGATGTCGTTTACAAGCGAGCTTTTCCCCGAACCCGAGACCCCGGTTACGCACGAGAGGGTTCCAAGGGGAAAACGGACGTTTATGTTCTTGAGGTTATTTTCGCTCGCGCCGATTACGTTTATTGAATTGCTGGTGGTTTTTCTGCGGGAACCGGGAACTTCTATTTTCTTTTCGTTTGCGAGGTATTTTTTCGTGGTCGAGTTCTTCGCCGAACGCAGGAAACTCTTCAGGGTCCCCTGATACACGACCTCTCCCCCGCCGTCTCCCGCCCGGGGACCGAGTTCCACTATGTAGTCTGCGGACTTTACGGTGTCAAGATCGTGTTCTATGAGTATGATGGTGTTGTTTCTTCCCCGGAGTTCTCTTATCAGCGAATTGAGCCGGTTCATGTCTCTTGCGTGCAGACCGATCGAGGGCTCGTCCAGAATATACAGGGTCTCGGTAAGCCGCGAACTCATCTGGCAGGCAAGGTTTATCCTCTGCGCTTCTCCGCCCGAGAGGGTACGGGTGAGCCTTGAGAGGGTCAGGTAATCAAGCCCCACGTGGATAAGAAAATCCAGCCGTGAATTTATTTCCTTTATTATGTCGGAGGCGATCTCCAGTTCATAAACAGACAGGGTCAAGCGGTCAAACCAGGACCTCAGATCCTTTACGGACATCTCGGAGAGATGGAATATGCTTTCCCCTTCTATTCGCACGTTGAGGGCTTTTTCCTTGAGCCTGCTTCCCCCGCAGTCCTCGCAGGTAAACGCGGAGCGGTATCTCGAGAGAAAAACCCTTATGTGGGTTTTGTAATTTTTCCGCTCAAGCCTTTTGAAATACCCTTTCACGCCGTAGTAGTACTCGTCTCCGTTTAACACGAGATCTTTTTCCCTTGCCGAAAGTTCCGAGAAGGGCCTTTCCGTATCTATTCCCGCGTCCTCGGCGAAGGCGAGCAGCTTTCTCATCTGTTTTCTGTAGGAAGTTTTCGTGAAGGGATCTATTGCCCCTTCGGCGAGACTGAGAGCGGGGTCCGGAACAAGGAGTTCGGGATCGATTTCAAGGTTTCTTCCGAATCCGCTGCATCGTTCGCAAGCCCCGTAGGGACTGTTGAAGGAAAACGTGTTCGGGGTAGGTTTTTCAAACCCAATATCGCAGAGATCACAGCGAAGTTCTCTTGAGAAACGCAGGCTCTGCCCTGAAACGATGTGTACAAGTGCCCGGCTGCTCTCGGAAAAAGCGGCCTCGAGCGCTTCTGTAATCCTAGATTTCGACCGCTCTCCTATAACGGTTCTCGCGGTGACTACCTGGGTCTTTGCGTCCGAATCCTCCAAGCTTTTTTCGATATCCCGGGTCTTTCCGTTCCGGTAGGTGCGTGAGTAGCCTTTTTTCATATATTGTGAAAGGTCCGCTCCCTCTTCGGTCTCAAAGCAGATGACGGCTCTTTCCCCTGGGAATTTTTCGAGCAGCAGCCGGGTGAGGGACTGTGGAGAGTGTTCAATCACTTCCTCTCCGCATTCTGGGCAGCGGGTTTTTCCGATTTTCGCGAACAGAAGTCTCGTGTAGTCGTATATTTCGGTTGTGGTGCCTACTGTGGAACGGGAATTTATGACGTTGTTTCGGCTTTCGATGGCTATCGGGGTTGGAAGACCTTCTATGTCGTCCATCGCGGGGCGCTCGACTTTCTCTATAAACTGTCTTGCGTAGGTTGAAAGGCAGTCGATATACCTCCTGAGCCCTTCCTTGTAAACGGTGTCAAGCACGAGGGATGACTTGCCCGAACCGCTAAGACCGGTCACCACCGTGAACCTGTTTTGAGGGATCAGGACATCTATGTTTTTCAGGTTGTTTTCCCTGGCGCCTTTTATCTCTATGTATCCGTTTCGTTTAGCGGTCTTCGACATGCGGTTTCCCCGCCCCGGCTTATCCGCCCCCAAGGGATTTCCCCTTCCCCCGAGCGGCATTTGTAACGAAATTGAGGTTTGCCGGGGCATTCGGTATTCTTTTCCTTGGGAAAGATGAATATCCCGTGGTTTCTCACTTTAACTTTACACAATTATCGTGCAGCTTTTTTCCGAGATGCGGCATTATTGCGTGGGCGTTGCGCAGGACAGCGCTTGGTGCTGGAGAGCCGTTTTCACAATACTTTTTCGTTTCGAGGTGAGTAGATGAGTCATCTAAAGACGGTTGATGAGCGGATAGCGGAAGTTATCCGCATGGAAACACAGCGCCAGGAATGGAAACTCGAGATGATAGCGTCTGAGAACTACGTTAGCGACGCCGTCATGGAGGCCATGGGCTCTGTTCTTACTAACAAATATGCCGAAGGTCTCCCAGGAAGGCGTTATTACGGAGGTTGTGAATTCGTTGACATGGCCGAGGACCTGGCGCGAGAGAGGGCCCTTGAGCTTTTCGATGCTGACGCCGTTAATGTGCAACCGCACTCGGGAGCCCAGGCGAACATGGCCGTGTTCTTCGCCGCGCTTAAGCCTGGAGAGACTGTCTTGGGCATGAGGCTTGACCACGGAGGACATCTTACCCACGGACACCCCGTTAATTTTTCGGGACGGCTCTACAACGTTGTTGCCTACGGGGTTTCAAAGGAAACGGGGACAATCGATTACAATGAGGTGAGGAAGCTTGCCCTGGAACACTCCCCGGGACTCATAATCGCCGGCTGGAGCGCTTACCCGAGGGATGTGGACTACGCGAAATTCAGAAGCATAGCGGATGAGTGCGGGGCGCTTTTGCTGGCGGACATAGCGCATCCGGCGGGACTTGTGGTCGCCGGACTTCACTCGGATCCCGTGCCCCACTGCGATTTCGTGACGACTACCACCCATAAAACCCTTCGGGGACCGCGAGGCGGCATGGTAATGATGAAGGAAAAACACGCAAAGACCGTGAACAGCAGGGTTTTTCCCGGAACCCAGGGCGGTCCGCTTATGCACGTCATAGCGGCCAAGGCCGTTGCGTTCAAGGAGGCTCTTACGCCCGAGTTCTTAGAGTACCAGCGCCAGATAGTGAAAAACGCACAACGTCTCGGGGAAAATCTCCTAAACGCGGGTCTTAAGCTCGTCTCGGGCGGAACCGATAACCACCTGGTGCTGGTTGATCTCACTGAGACGGAGTTTACCGGGCAGGTTGTTGAACAGACGCTTGAGAAGGCGGGCATAACGGTCAATAAAAACACTATTCCCTTCGATCCCCGTCCTCCCATGGTCACAAGCGGCGTAAGGATCGGAACTCCCGCGATTACCACAAGAGGGATGAAGGAACCGGAAATCGACGCGATATCGGGCTTCATAATGGAAGCTTTTAACAATCATGAGAATGAAAAGGTTCTCGGCAGAATAAAGGAAGACGTGAAGGAACTGTGCCTGCGTTTTCCCGTTTACGGTCACAGACTCGGCGGATAAAAGAATGAAGTGCCCTTTCTGCAAATCTGATGACACCAGAGTAGTTGATTCAAGAGAAGGAAAAGACGGTTTTTCCGTCAGAAGACGCAGGGAGTGCAACGACTGCCAGGAGAGATTCACCACATACGAAAGAATCCACCACGCCGAGGTGATGGTGGTGAAAAAGGACGGTCGCAGGGAAGAGTTTGACCGCAACAAGATAATAGCCGGGATGCGCAAGGCGTGCGAGAAAAGGCCGGTAAGCACTGAGGTCATAGAGGATTTTGTCTCCGGTCTCGAAAAGGAGCTTCTCGAGAGGGGAGAGCGGGAGATATCAAGCGAGGAAATAGGGAAAAAGCTGATAGACAAGCTTTATGATATCGATCAGGTCGCGTACGTAAGGTTCGCTTCGGTCTACAGGTCGTTTAAGGACGTAAACGAGTTTCTCGACGAGGTAACGGGTCTCCTTAAGGAGAAGAAATAGACCGCATGCTGGTTGATTCCCACGCCCATCTGCTCAGCATTGAAGACCCCGTGGACGCTGTGTCAAAAGCCGCGGCCGAGGGAGTCGGGAAGATTATATCCATCGGGACGGGGATTGAGTCCTCGCTTGCCACCATAGAGCTTTCGAGGAAATACAGGGGAGTTTACGTGTCGGTTGGAATCCACCCGCACTCCGCTTCCAGTTTCAATGAAGAGGTGATGCGGGAGTTTGAGGGGATGGCCGAAGACCCCAAGGTAGTGGCGATTGGAGAAACCGGGCTTGATTATCACTACATGAATTCCCCTAGGGAAGATCAGATAAGGTCGTTTGAGGCGCATATGGAGCTCGCAAAGAGACGCAATCTACCATTCGTGGTTCACGTAAGGGACGCTGAGGAGGAGCTGCTTTCAATGCTCCGGGAGGCTGATCTCGGTCCAAGGCCGGGAGTTATTCATTGTTTTTCAGGGGATTACGAAACGGCGAAAAAGTATCTTGATCTCGGTTTTTTTATTTCCTTCTCCGGCATAGTGACTTTCAAGAGGGCCGAGGAGGTAAGGGACGCGGCGACCAGAATTCCCATCGAGAGGCTTCTTTACGAGACGGATTCTCCTTACCTAGCGCCGGTGCCCCAGAGGGGGAAACCGAATGAGCCGTGCAATGTAGTTCATGTGGCCAGGCTTATTTCGGAGCTCAGGGGGCTGTCTCTTGAGGAGTTCACTCAAATTGTTTTTGAGAACGTGACGGAGCTTTTCCCAAAAGTATCGAAAGACAAAGACGGTCTTATTTAAGGCACTTCTAAAATACCCTTGTATTCAAGGGGCGATCCGTGTAAACATATACTCTCACCCCCCCCCGTCAATTACAGGGTGGCTGTGGGTGTGGATACAAGACAATGCCGGAGGAAGGAAAGTGGAACAGCTGAATTTCGGAGAAGGGGACAGGTAGGTGAGACTGGATGACAAGTTTTCTTCTAAAACTTAAGGCGGGAGCAGAAGGAAAAATTCAACGTCACGCTTCGGTCCCGGATACTTTCTCCTCATCCTCACCCCCCCCCCATGCTAAGTCCCGGATCTGGTTTATGGCGCGAATCCGTTCGGTGCGAAGGGAACGTGACGCGGATCGGACTTGCCCTTCTCGCGGTGCTTCTCCTCCTGCCCGCGCCCCGGGCCGTGGCGCAGAGTCCGGGCGTGACCGTGTCCCCAAGGGAATTAACCATAAATGAAAGCTCGACAGCCTCCTACGCCGTCGTGCTGGACACGCAGCCGACCGACACCGTGACGATCTCGGTGACAGCGAGTGACGACCCTTTCAAGTGCCATGAACACAGTGGTGCCTCATGTACCCGGAAATCCGGCGTGGCTACGGTCGACAAGTCGAGCCTGACGTTCACGACGATGAACTGGAACTCGGCGCAGACGGTGACCGTGACGGCGACCGATGAGGACATGGCCGGCTACTTCAAGCATGCGAAGGTCACGCACCAGGCAAGCGGAGGTGGCTACGCCACCGTTGCGGTCCCGGAAGTCCTTGTCACGGTAACGGACAACGACGAGAGGGGCATCGTCTACTGGGTTGGAAGCCCGGACAATCTGCGAGGGGACTCCGCCTTTGGCACCTATGAAGGTTCGACCCACAGCTACTACGTGTCACTGAATTCTGAGCCCGCGGCGGCCACTACGGTAACGCTTGCCAGTCAGGACATCAGCCGGGTGACCGTGAGCCCGATGTTGCTGATGTTCACGACGACGAACTGGAACGTCGCACAACCGGTGTCGTTCAGCGTGGCCGACAACGATGTGCTCGGTGAAGACCGGGTGCAGGTGCAAGTCAGTAGCACATTCAGCGGAACGGGCTCGGACTACAATGGCTGGCCCGGCATTAGCTTTACGGTCAACGTGTTCAACAACGACATCTCTCCCAAGACGGTAAACGAAGGAAACTCTTTCGTTCACACATTCGGATGGGACAAATACCCCGGCGCGTACACCATTCGTTCGGAAAGCGTGGGCAGTGCAGTGGCGATCGACCCGGCCAGCGTCCAGGTCACTCAGGCCAACTACCAAGAGATTCCATTCACCGTGACCGGCGTTAAGGCCGATGCCGTTCAGGAGAAGGTCAACTTCTGGATCGGCAACTACCTAGTTCGATCCTTCCTGGTCACGATTCGTGACGGGACGCCGCCCCCCAATCGGCCACCCAGGTTGACGTTATCGTCCTACCGTTTCCTGTTGCCCGAGAACCTAGACGGCCGGGAACGTCCGTTTGATCTCGGCACGGTGTCGGCAACAGACCCCGACGGTGACTCTCTGACATACGGGATAGTGTCTGGTGACTTGGAACTTTTTGCGGTGGGGCTTAGGGACGGAGTGGTCAGGTACATCGGACCGGGCGAGGACTACGAGACGGAACCTAAGCAGTTTAAACTTACTGTGCGCGTACTTGACGGATCCGGGGCAGAAGCACGAGCGGATGTAACAGTGATAATTACTAACGTAAACGAACCTCCCGAGGCGGTAGGGAAGATTCCCGACCAGACTCTGGACGAGGGAGGTGGTTCTGTGCAGGTAGACGTGTCTTCATACTTCATAGATGTGGACGGGGACAAGCCTACCTTATATAGTGCAAGGTCAAGTGACACCAGGGTTGTACAGGCTTCTGTGGCGGGGTCGGTTCTCGTGTTGACTCCGGTTATATACGGTTCGGTGGCTGTCACGGTCACTGCGTGGTATCCCGATGGTCTCAGCGCGACGCACAGTGTAAAGGTTGGCGTAAGCGATCGTCCACAGCGTGCGGTGCTGGAGAACTTGCTGGCAGCCACTGCCCGGGGCCATCTGGCTAGTGTACGCACAGCGCTGGGCCGCAGGATGGAGGCCGATCCGTGCGAGGCATCCCGGCTTGCGATTAATGGTCTCTCCGTGCCGCTTGGGCGTACGGAGGCTAAAACCCTGCTTAGACAGATAGAGACCGACGCACGTTCTGCGGTATCCCCACTGGGCTTTAGTGAAGGAGTTGGCGAACCATCAACTGTGTTTGAGACTGGTATGGTCCCGGATACAGCGTATCAAGTCGATTCTGCGCTACGCTCTGTACCTGTCCGGGCAGGTGTATCCGGTGCAGGTATTGCGGACTTCCTGGTGGCTTGGAGTGGTGATGACGGCGAGCGGTGTTCAGTACAAAGACGCTGGTCTCTCTGGGGACAGGGGGATATTCAAACCTTTGAGGGTAGACCCTCCGTGTATGGGTATAACTCAGGCTATGACGGAGACCTCTCTACTGGGTATCTGGGCCTCGATATAAGGCTTGGAGCGAGCTGGCTTGCCGGTATGGCACTCTCACGTAGTAAGGGTGTGGGCGACTGGCAAGTGGGTACCTCGGAGGGAAGGCTGACGCAGTACATGACTGCAGTCTATCCGTACCTGCGGTGGGACGGAGGGGCCACTTCGGTCTGGGCCTCGGTCGGTGCGGGCAGGGGAGATGCCAGAAACCTGCGTACGTATGGAATAAGGGGTAAGAGTCAGACGAGTCTCTGGCTCGGCATTGTTGAACTCAAACGGCGTTTTGGAACGCCTGGAGGGCTTGACTTCGCCATTGTGGGCGATGCCGCTTGGGCCAGTCTTAGCACGGGAGATGGGGAGGAGACCATAGACGGCCATGACATTGCAGTTAACCAGATGCGTATTGGTGCAGACCTGTCAATGTACACGACTCTCGGCGGCTTGGAACTGACGCCATTTGGAACGGTGTACGCACGCCGTGACGGCGGTGCGGGTCAGACTGGAGAGGGTATTGAGTTAGCAGGTGGGTTAAGGTTTATAATAGGCATCGTGCGTCTCGACGCCCAGGGGCGAATGCTGGTTCACCACTCGGCAGAAGGTTACGAAGAGCGTGGTGCGGCAGTGGCCCTTGCAGTAGGGAAGGAGGAAGGTGAGGAAGGATTCTCGCTTCTGGTCTCGCCGCGTTGGGGCGACCCGGCCAACGCCACAGGCTCAGGCCTGTGGGATCCTCTTGACGGGGGTCTACGAAGCAGTGAGAGGAATCCGGACCGCTGGACCCTTGATGCCCGTGCCAACTACGGTCTTCATCTGCCTTGCGACCTAAGGCTTGACCTATACAGTAGCTACGTAGGCTCATACGGTAGACCCGGCTTCGGTTTGAGTGTAGTGAGGCCTGTGCAAAAGCCGCAACGAATCCCAGAGAGGTAGTACGGCCCCAAGAGCAGGGTAAAGGGGTGGGACAATCTTCCTCGGCACCACCGGCAGAAAGACTATGCTGGGCATAATTATAGGAGATGTGGAAGCGAGACCTGATAACGGGAGCCATGGCCCGGCACAAGAGACAGTGTGGTGAGACAGGAAGTCCGTGAGTGGCCAAAATGCTTGTGCGCAAGCCAAAGATGCTGTTGGCATTGACACTTGTAAAAGGGACGATGCGGAAGGTTTGAGCGCTGTTTGTGAGAAAGCAACTCTACTGGCTTTACAATTAGCCTCCACCGACGAAAGAAGAAAATCAAAAGCAAGTAAGCTGCCGGTCGACAAGACGGAGTCACTTTCACTACAAAGAACATGCTCGAGAAGCTCAGAGCGAACGCGGTCTTGGAGGAAGCATTGCAGGAAGCATTTGATAAAAGAATTTCTTAAAGGCACTTCTAAAAATACCCTTCCAGTTAAACTTCAAACAATAGTAATATACTCTCACCCCCCCCCCCGTCAAATTACAGGGTGGCTGTGTGTGTGGATACAAAACAATGCCGGAGGAAGGAAAGTGGAACAGCTGGATTTCGGAGAAGGGGACAGGTACGTGAGACT
>JAPPAR010000047.1 GCA_026705445.1 Candidatus Dadabacteria bacterium | reverse complement strand
CTTTATTATAACACAAACAACGGCCTTTTCTATACCTTACCGTGAGAAATCCGGGCTAGATCCTCTATACGAGGATGCGATGGAAACCACTTCGCCCTTGTCGTTGAATATGGGTCCTCCGCTCATTCCTACGGAGATCGGCACCGCGTGATACATCCTGTCGGGTAGGTGGTAGTAGGTCGAGATCGGATATCCGCTTTTTAACTCAAGTGCGGGTCCCGCGGAAACTGTCCATCCGCCGAGGCCCCTCTGCATCCCACCTCCGCCCATCGCCATCAGAAACTCGTTTTTTTCAGGGATTTCATCCGCTATTTTCAAGGGGATGGGGTCAATTTCCCTCTCAAGGCGTAGCAATGCCAGGTCAGTTGCCTTTGTCACTCGCGGGTCAACATATTCTCTCTCCGCTTCTATTCTGTCACCGTCAAAGGTGTGAACAAATCCCCTTTCTACTGGTTTTGGCTCTAAGGTCTGGGAGTCAATGAATGCATGGGCGGCTGTAACGGCATATTTCGGGGCAATAAGCCATGCGCTGCCCACTATGCCACCGTTGACTTCTAGCTCGAATACGGAGCGGCTTACTTTTCTTGCGATATCCTTATGTTTTTCCGTGGGAGATATATTGGCGCCGTAGTTGCGGAAGTTCAAATCACGGCTGAATCTCTTGGGGTAATAATCCTCTCTTCTCTCGCCCGACAGCCTCTGTTGGTTTCTCTGAGAAGTAAGATCGCACACGGGGGGAGGGGTTTGATCCGAACCGCCGCCGCATGAACCGGCCCCCATAGTGCCAAGCAGGATGAGGACGGGGAGAAAGATTCTTAACGATAAGTATTCTTTCAGCGTATGGATGGTGAACGGCATTTTGAAATTCAGATTTTAATTTCTATGTAGGAGTTTTTCTTTATATCCTCAAGCCACGAAGTTATATACTGTTCAACTTTCTCCATGTAAATCTGATGTTTTATGCGGTCTTTATAGCGTGAGATTGAAGATTCCTCTCCTGCTGTTCTCTCAAGAACTTTTATTATGTGGTAACCTTGGGAAGTCCTGACAGGGCCCGCTATGCCGTTTACTTCTGTTTTTTCCACGGCGTTTTCAATCTCGGCAACCAGATCTCCCTTCACGAAATATCCCAGTACTCCGCCCCTTTGCGCCGATGATTCATCCATCGAGTATTCTCTGGCCAGCTGCGCGAAAGATTCCCCGGATTTTGCGAGTTCCAGAACTTCCTGAGCTCTGGAGTCCGCGTTTTCCGCCTCCTGGTTGATCAGTATGTGAGCGATCTTCGTTTGCATTCCGTAAATGGTTTCTTCTTCCCCGTAGTGTTCTTTGCGATGCTCCTCTATTTCCTTATCCGTTACCGCTATGCTTCCCTGTGTGACTGAGTCAAGAAGCCTCCTTGAGAGTATCTGGTATTTCCACTGGCGGTAGAAAAGCTTCTCGGTCATGTTCTGTTTTTTAAGCTCTTGGGCTATGGCTTTTTCGTCAAGGTTAAGGGCCTGCCGCTGACTTTTCACTATTGCCTTTACTTCCTCATCGCTTACCGATATCTTCCTTACCGCCGCCTGCTGATCGAGCAGGATGCGATCCACCATAGCGTCGAGCACTTCTTGAACATCTGCTTGCGCCCCAGGAACCGTGGTTATTTCCCTGATTTCCTTATTGAGTTCGCTGAGCGTTACTATCCTGTCGTTTACTACGGCTACAACTTTCTCGACGACCGCCGCCTGGGCGTGCGGGGAAACAAAAACCGCAAAGAGCGCCACAAGCAAAGTCAACCATGGTTTTTTCATGTTAAATCCCCTCTGTTTTTCTCCACAGCTTTTTCCACCCCACTTATACTATACACAATCCTGCAGCGGTTTTTCCAACTTTCCCACCGCGCCTATCAGCGCTTCATATCTGTGCTGGGGAGGGAGAGAGACGGTCAGCTCCTTCTCCCTTGTGCTGTTTTCTGGGGGAGAGAGGCTCAGGGTAGCGGTATTTTCTCCTATTTCGGCTTTTCTTATGGATTTCTCCGCGAGTGTGATTCTGAGTTCCGCGATGAGAATGAGCTGCCTAAGCGGATCGGGCATCGCCCCGAACCTGTCCTCGATTTCCAGGGCAATTTCTTCCGGTTCGCCGCGTTTTGTCGCCGAAGATATTTTTTTGTAGTAAAAAAGCCTCTCAGAGCCGCTTTCGATGTAGTGATCCGGTATAAAAGCTTCGTCCCGCGTTTTTATTTCCGGTCTGATTTCACGGACTATGCCTCCGTCGCTTCTTTTGCTCTCGATAGTGTCTCTCAGCAACTCAAGATAGAACTCAAGTCCTATGTCCGCTATGTGGCCCGACTGCTTTTCTCCAAAGAGCGTACCTGCTCCTCTTATCTGAAGGTCTGCGGTGGCGAGCTTGAAACCGCTTCCGAGGTCAGTTAGGCGTGAGAGCACTTCAAGCCTTTTTCTTGCCTCCTCGGTGAGTGAGCGTACCGACGGCACGAGAAAATACGCGTACGCTTTTTTATCCGATCTTCCGACACGGCCTTTCAGCTGGTAGAGATCCGCAAGCCCCATCATATGGGCGTTGTTCACTATTATCGTGTTGGCTTTCGGTATGTCGAGTCCGGATTCCACTATCGCGGTTGTTACGAGCAGGTCTATTTCTCCGTCAGTGAACCTTTCTATGGTTCTTGAGAGTTGTGTCTCGTTCATGCGCCCGTGCGTTACCCCTATTCTGAGTTCAGGCATGAGTTTGTGAAGCATATCGGCCTTCTCGAGTATGTCCTGTATCCTGTTGTGTATGAAAAATACCGTGCCGTCTCTTGCGGTCTCCTTTTCCAATGCCTGCTTTACAACTTCGGGACTGAACTGCTGAACGTATACATCCACGGGCTGGCGTCCCTCGGGAGGGGTGTTTATCACGCTTATGTCCCTTACGTCGGCCAGGGAGAGCTGCAGGGTTCTTGGAATGGGGGTTGCCGAGAGAGTAAGCACGTCGACGGCGTTTTTCATCGATCTTATGGATTTTTTATGATTCACCCCGAATTTCTGCTCCTCGTCTATAACGGCGAGACCAAGATTTTTCAGTTTTATTCTTTTTCCGAGAAGCTTGTGTGTTCCGATTACAATATCCACGGAGCCGTCCTCAAGCCCCTTGAGAACATCTTTTTCGCTGTTGCCTGTTGTGAATCGTGAAAGCATCGCGATGCTTACTGGATAGCTTCTGAACCTCAAGCGTGCGGTCCGGTAGTGCTGGCTTGCGAGGAGGGTAGTGGGTGCGATTACCATAACCTGCTTTCCATCAAGGCATGCCTTAAAAGCGGCCCTAAAGGCCACTTCTGTCTTTCCGAATCCCACGTCTCCGCAGATAAGCCTGTCCATGGCCCTGTCGGATTCCATGTCGGACATCACGTCCTCTATTGCCGCCGACTGATCCGGGGTCTCGCTCCAGGCAAATTGCATCTCAAATTCATTGAACATCTGATCCCTGGGTGAAAAAGAAAAGCCCTTTCCCACTTTTCTCTCCGCGCAGAGATCAACAAGCTCGGTAGCCACTTCCTCAACCGCCTTTTTAACCCTGCCTACGGTTTTTTTCCAGTTAGCGCTTCCAAGCTTTTCAATCTTCGGCTCCCTTCCGTCTCCCGTGTATTTCTGAACCAGCGCAAGCTTTTCCACGGGGACGAATATTTTGTCTTTGTCCATGTATTCGCATTCGATAAAATCACCTTGGCGCTTATCAAAGGAAAGCCTTGTTAATCCCCTGAAAATCCCTATTCCGAACTCCTTGTGAACTATGTAGTCACCCACTGCAAGCTGGCTGAAGGAGGTGAGAAACGCGGATGGAACATCACTTCCTCCGAAGCGGGCTTTGGGTGTCCGCGTTTTTTCCAGCAGATTTTTCTCCGTGAGAAAAGCGGTTTTAAAATCGTGAAGAACCGTACTTTCCAAAAGCTCTCCCGTTACGTAAGCTAGGCTCTCGGCGTGTCGGTCCCGCGCAAGTTCGAGAAATTTTTTCCTCCCGGCTTCCGAGGGGAAAAACACAGAAGTCTCATAACCTTTTTCGATGAATTCCCCCGCTGTAGCAAGGAAGCTGCTCAGCGAGGGTTTCGAAAACGATACTTCTTCGGTGTGGAGACTGAGGCTGTTTCTTTCTTGGCTGCCTATGAGGGACTTGCCCATATAGAGAAGCGATGAACGCGCGAGCTTTTCTGCAAGCTCCTGTTCCCTCAGATAAAGCTTTTCAAAAGGCGGGAGTGATTTTTCCAGTTCGCCGAGTGATTTTCTTTTCGTTTCGAATTTTTCCTCAAGCCTTCCAAGCAGCGCGTTTTCATCGAATCCTTCTGGAAGGCTTGCTATGAGACCGTCACCTGGATAGTCGAGAACGCACCCTCGGGAGTTTTGGAAAAAGGGCGTGAACCACTCGATTCCCCTGAAATATGAACCGCTCTCAAGTGCCTTGACAAGCGGCTCCACTTCGCTTGAGGTGAGCCCCTTTTCATTTGCTCTCTCAAGTGCGCTGGCGACAAGAGAGTCTGTGGATTTGTTGCGGTAGATGGAGAATGAGGCAGGGTTGAGCACGGTTTTTTTTGTTTTTCCGACTGAGATCTGTGTTTCGGGAGAGAATTCCCGAAGGGAGTTTATGCGGTCTGAGAAAAACTCCACCCTGACAGGATTTGCAGAACCTGGGGAGAAAAGATCCACTACCGAGCCCCTGATGCTCATATCCCCCCTTTTTTCCGTGAAATCCACTTTTACGTAACCGATTCCAAGGAGTCTCTCCACGAACTCATCCCTGTCGATCTGGGACCCACTCACAACTGTAAAGCTTTCGGCCTCAAGTTCCTGCGACGCGGGCAGCACCTCTGCCAAGGTGGCCTCGTCCGCGCAGAGCACCCTGGTTTCCCTCCATCTAAAAAGAGAGTGGAGTCTTTCTGGTTCGCCTATTTCTTTTTTTTCGAAAAGCGAGCGGCTTTTCTCCATCCCCCTTGAGAGCAATACGGGTATTTCGGTTCCCCTAAAAGCGGAGATGGCGCGGGCGGCTGTTTCACATGTCTCGCGGCGCTCGCGGACATGCAGAACCATTCTGCCCGGAACTTGCGATATAAGAGCCAGGAGAAAGAACTCAGAACTTCCGTAAAGGCCGTTAACTCCTGTAGGTTTTTTCCCCAGGTTTGCGAAAAGCTCCTTGATCAGGGGGTTTTTCAGGTGGGATGAAAGTTCAATCGGGCGATTCTCCCTCGGGTTTCACTCCGCGGCGGTGGATGTTTCTCACAGTTCATCGAGTATGAGAGATCCCATTTCCCCGGTTCCCACCCTCGTTTTTCCTTCCTCGTATATGTCGGATGTGCGGTAGCCTTTGTTAAGTACTGCCTCCACTGCCTTTTCAATGGAAGAGGCGGCCGTGTCCATGTCAAACGAGTAGCGAAGCATCATCGCCATTGAGAGAATGGACGCTATAGGGTTCGCCACACCTTTGCCGGCTATATCCGGCGCGCTTCCGTGAACCGGTTCGTATATTGCTCCCTTTTTTCCCACGCTTGCCGAGGGAAGCATGCCGAGAGAGCCTGTGAGCTGGGCGGCTTCGTCGCTTATTATGTCGCCGAACATGTTTCCGGCGAGTATGACGTCAAAATCCGCGGGCCTTCTTATAAGCTGCATAGCGGCGTTATCGACGTACAGATGTTCAAGCGTGACGTCGGGGAACTCAAAGTCGCCCAGTTCCGTTACCGTATCTCTCCAGAGCACCATTGACTCAAGAACGTTTGATTTGTCTATCGACGTGACCTTGCTTTTTCTTTTCCTCGCGATTTCAAAAGCTGTTCTCGCCACCCTTTTTATCTCAGATGTGCTGTATGTGAGGGTGTTAAAGGCTCTTGTTTCCCCTCCGTCCGTCTTTTCTGTGCCTCTTGGGTGTCCGAAGTATATTCCGCCCGTAAGCTCTCTTACTACCATTATGTCCACTCCTTGCACAACTTCCCTTTTGAGTGTTGACGCGTCGGCAAGTGCCGAGTAGACAACTGCGGGTCTCAGGTTGGCAAAGGCGTCAAGGCGTTTTCTGAGTTCAAGAAGACCTCTTTCGGGTTTAAGATGATGCTCGATATTCTCCCACTTGGGGCCGCCCACGGCTCCGAGAAGCACCGCGTCGCTTTGCCTGGCATTCTCTATAGTTTCCTCCGTTACGGGGACCCCGTGTGCGTCTATGCAGCATCCGCCGAGAAGAGCCGTGTCAAGCGTGAATTCAATTTGGTTTTTCTCGCTTATGGCCTTAAGTACGGACAGGCTCACTTCGGTTACTTCAGTTCCAATTCCATCACCTGGGATCACTAGGACTTTAGGCAATTTTCGTTCTCCTTTTCGTAAATTTATATATTACTGTATTGCTGGCACTGTTGTCCCAACGGTTCCGGAAAAACTCTGCTCCACATGGTACCTATGTCTGCTGATCAAACAAGATGAAGTGCACCTTAACTTTATCTGAAGGGTTCTGTTTTGAAAGGGTATATCTGCGACGCAATAAGCTTCCCACAAGCCCCATGCTCAGGCCGGGTGAGGAATGTCTTTATGCCCAGATGGTCTTCTGTTTATTCGGGACAGTAATAATCATCTTCTTCCACAAACCTTCTTATGATTTCGGCATTAGGTCCCCGTGAGACAACCTTTTCCGCATAAACCGGAAAACGGGTGCGGATTACAAGCGGCCCAGGTTCAATCGATTCTCCTTCTTCCGGTAATCTTCCCAAGTCCTCTGAAACTAGGGAAACTACTTTGCGGTTTATGTCTACGATTGGACCGCCGCTCATGCCGCCGACAGTTAAGTCGTCGAAAAATTCGGATCTGTATGTTTCTGTCTGCCTGTAAACGATTCCGATCCCCTGCAAGGGGCCTACGCTTCTGTATGCCGCGCCGGAACCGATAGCAACAAGCGGGTCTCCGCAATTAAGAGAAGAGGAATCGGCTATCCCGAGCTTTGGATATTCTGAAAATGCGTCTTGTTCATCCATTTTTATAACCGCAATGTCGCATTTCCTGCCTCGATTTTCATGTGTTTTAGAAACCTTTCCCGTATAGTCACTCCTGCGGCCTTCGCTATCAATTGTGCTAATGTCCACTTTGTCACCTTTTCTGGTGGCCACGTGTCCTACAGTGACGACAGTATTGTCGTCGTATATAAATCCCGAGCCACGCGACCCTCCTGCGGTACGGACGATAACAGTGGCTTCACGTGCCTCTTTGTATACGTCCTGCATAAGCTCGAACTGATCAATCGGAAACGGACTGTAGTTGTCGCCGAACTCATGACCGGTCGGCCATATGTTGTCATTCCTGTAATCACCGGCGTTACGAGGTCTTTCATCATTCGGAATCCACTTTTCATAAAGTTCCTTAAGCTCATCGATGTTCGGTCCCAAGGAGAAGTAATGCGGGTCCGATTGATGAAAAGCGTAGATCCAGAGACGCTCAGGCGGCGAGTTGAAAATCTCAGACGGCATGACACCAAATCCGTTCCTGATTGTATCTCCGTTTAATCGTCCCGTGGATACGATGGAAACCACTTCTCCCTTGTCGTTGAATACAGGTCCTCCGCTCATTCCTCGGGAGACTGGCGCCGCGTGATACATCCTGTCGGGGCGTGAGATCGGATATCCGCTTTTCAACTCAAGTGCCGGTCCCGCGGAAACTGTCCATCCGCCGAGGCCCCTCTGCCTGCCACCTCCGCCCATAGCCATCAGAAATTCGTTTCTTAAGGGTCTTCTGTCCGCTATTTTCATGGGAACGGCGTCAATTTCCTCTTCAAGGCGGAGTAAGGCCAGATCAGTTCCCGCAGTCCTTCCCGGGTCAATGTAGACGACTTTTTCCGCTTTTACTCTATTGCCTTCAAAGGTGTGGATAAACACCTGTTCTCCTCCTCTAAAAGAGTGCGCAGATGTAACCACGTATCTGGGGGCTATAAGCCATCCGGTGCCCATTCCAAGAAGTCTTGAGTCTTTTCTGAATTCCATATCGAATACGGAGCGGCTTACTTTTCTTGCGATATCCTCATGCTTTTCCGTGGGGGATATGTCGGCACCGTAGTTGCGGAAGTTCAAATCACGGCTGAATCTCTCGGGATAATAATTATCTCTTTTGTATCCCGTATCCTTCTGTTCGTTTCTCAGGGAATCAAGATCGCATATATCTTCGTGGAGAGGGATATAGTCCGGGGGGCCGCCACCGCCACAACCGGCGGTCCCCATAGCTCCAAGCGCAAGGAGGGCGGAGATAAAGATCCTTAACGATATTTCCCCTGTAAGGTGCATTGGTCGCTTATCTCTTTTAAGCTATGGCTTTTTCGTCAAGATTAAGTGGCTGCCACCGGCTTTTCACTGTTAGCATTACATCTATTGCTTACCTGTATTTTCCCTAGCCCGGATTTCTCACGGTAAGGTATAGAAAAGGCCGTTGTTTGTGTTATAATAAAG
>JAPPAR010000046.1 GCA_026705445.1 Candidatus Dadabacteria bacterium | reverse complement strand
CGATAGATTACGAGTATGACTGGAGTCTTAACTGCCCCTGATCCCGAACCCCCCCCTTTTTTCTGACACTAAAGAAGAACCTGGTCAGAACATTCTCTGCGCTCAGACGCGGCTCATGCGTAAAAAACCCCGGTTATTCCGAGTGGAATCTGATTAAAATCCCATACAGAATACCGGGGCAGGTTAAGAAAACGGGTCGTTTGTTTCATGACCGCTCTCTTCTGTTGGTATGCGTCAGAAAGAATAGCCCAGAGAAACGGCAAAGATGTTGTATTCTCCCGCGTTGCGGCCGTCAATAACTCTCGCGTACGAACCGCTTATGCTGGCGCCATTGCCTACGAGAAATGTAAGCGTCGATCCGAGCGTGTGCGTATCTTCTTCTGTCTCGGGAAAACGCGGCGCAGCAAATCCCTCTGAACCGATATCAATTCCATCAGTGGAGTTCTCCATTGTATAGTTAACGCTCAGTCCGAACATGTCCGCAAAAAGAAGGCTTCCGGTAACATTACCGAAAATGACGTCTGGAACATCTTCATTGCGCATCCTGTAACCGAGCTCTCCCGATATCGCGAAGTTATCGGAAAGATACTTGCCGACAATCCCCGATACTTCAAATCCGTCAGCTCCGTCGCCGATTGAGTTTATGTAGCCCGTATCATAGCTTCCGGCTTTTATTCCACCCACGCGGATGGCAATGCTCGGAGCCTCGGTCACGGCCTCGTCAACGAGACGTAGGGTCAGGCCGACGTTTATATCGGTCACGCCGCTTTCATTTTCAGATTCCTTTGGTCCCGCTCCAGGTTTTGAAGCCTCTGATCCTCCCACGGCTAAATCAAGAGCCAGAGAATCAAGAAGCCCGTACTTTATCTGGACCATAGCGGTTTTCTGGGTCAGATCATCTTCTGCGAGAGGACCTGGCACCTTCTCACTGCCTCTGTAAAACTCCTCAGCACTCTGATAGATAAGAGAAAGCGAAACTGAACCTCCTCCCGGGGCCGGAAGCCACGCGGAGTTGCCCGCATTTGCAGGCGGCAGGTAACTGAAAACCGCCATAACGGCGGAAATTGCAATCAAACTTAGTTTTTTCATACTGAACACCTCTCCTTTTGTTGTGTTATTTGAAATCAGAGTTTGTAACGGCGGGTAAGGTACTCGCTTACAAGCTCTTTCTCTTCGCTGCTCAGACCCTCCATTTCACCGAGGCCGTCTCTTAGGGTCGCGGCGCTCTCACTGTTTAGGTCAGCCTTCTGCATGGCGCAGGTGTCACAGACAAGCTTGCTGAACGTTATTGCCTTTCCCTTTGCATAGTCGCTCCTGGGACTTGCTCCGTCGCCCGCGGAAGCGGAACCGGATGCGAAGGCGGGAACCTGAACAAGCAGGATCGCTGCCGCAATCAGTGCTAAAGCTGTAAAGTATTTCATCAAGTCTTTCCTCCTTAAAATTTGAGAGTAATTATAAGGAACGGTAAAAAAATATCTATCCCTGTTATTTTCGCCCCGAGGCGGTATTGTTTTTCATAATACCGACCGAAAAGATGCACACCTTCTTTGGAGGAGAGGAAAATGAAATTTTTTATAGATTCGGCAAACATGGAAGAGATAAGGGCCGCCGCGGCTTTCGGCATAGTGGACGGAGTGACGACCAACCCCTCGCTTGTGTCAAAGGAAGGAAGCCAGGGCTGTTTTGAGGACCTGGTAAAAGAGATATGCGACGTGGTAAAGGGACCGGTGAGCGCCGAGGTGCTGAGCACCGAGTACTCCCTTATGGTGTCCGAGGGGAAAAGGCTTGCGGGCATAGACGAAAATGTCGTCGTCAAGCTCCCGATGACCGAAGACGGAGTAAAAGCGACCAAAACCCTCTCCGATGAAGGCATAAATGTTAACGTTACCCTTGTTTTTTCACCTTCCCAGGCGCTTCTGGCCGCGAAAGCCGGAGCCGCTTACGTAAGCCCTTTTGTCGGGAGGCTTGATGACGTGTCCTCAGGCGGAATGGATCTTGTGCTTGATATCTGCGAGATCTACGCGCACTACGCTTATCGGACAGAGATACTGGTTGCAAGCGTAAGACATCCCATGCACATAGTGGAAGCAGCGAGAATGGGAGCTGACGTCGCAACTTTTCCCTACAAGGTGTTCACCCAGCTTTTCAAGCACCCCCTGACGGACATAGGGCTCAAGAGGTTCCTTGAGGACTGGGGAGAGAAGTAGGCGCACCCAGGGTTGCGCAGACCAGAAATTCCCTGTTGCCCCCGGTCCCCTTTATGGGGGATTCAGTTACTCCCGTGACATTGAACCCTAGTCTGCCAAGATGAGATGTTACCTTGTCGGCAGCTTCCTTGATACTCCTTTCGTTCTTTACGACTCCCCCGGTGCCGACATCTTTTCTGCCTACTTCGAACTGGGGTTTTATAAGGGCTATAAGCGTCCCGTCTTCTTTTAGAACACAGGCGGCGGGTTCTATTATCAGTGAAAGAGAAATGAAGGATACGTCGATGGTGACTAGATCGACCTTTTCTCCCACGTCTTCAGGCTTGAGGTATCTGCAGTTTATCTTCTCCCTTACGATAACCCGGCTGTCGTTTCGGAGGTTCCAGTCGATCTGTCCATGGCCGACGTCAAAGGCATAGACTCTCTGCGCTCCGAAGCGCAGAAGACAGTCAGTGAATCCTCCGGTTGAGGCCCCTATGTCAAGGGCTACCTTTCCTTTAACGTCAATAGAGAATTGGGTTATCGCCTTCTCAAGTTTAACTCCCGCCCTGCTCACGAACTTCCTTGCGGGTTCTTCCACCTCTACTATTGAGTCTTCTCTCACGGAAGTTCCGGGCTTCTCCACCCTCTTTCCATCGACGCTTACTCTCCCCGACATTATGAGAGCCCGGGCGCGGTTTCCGCTCGGGGCGAGGTTCCTTCGCACCATAAGGCTGTCAAGCCTTGTTTTCTGGGAATTACTCTTCTCTTTCATGCAACCAGATGGCTATTTCCTTAAGTGGATTCGGGATTTTCTGAAAACCCTCAAGATCTTCTATGGCATCATCCGTCAGTTCCGAAACCTTTTTCCTAGCCGCACCGATACCCACAACGGAGGGGTAAGTATGTTTTTTCCCCTCTTCCGTTTCTTCATCCTTCGCGGCGGAATCCGCCTCAAAATCCAGGATGTCGTCCTTTATCTGAAAGGCCACGCCTATTTTTTCTGAATAGGATTCAAGACTGCGGAGATCCTCCTCCCAGGCTCCCGCCACCATCGCTCCCCCGACGACTGACGCCGTGATCATTCTTGCCGTTTTCAGCCGGTAGGCGCTGAGGATTTCCTCCTCAGAAGGTTTCAGATGATCCATCTCAAGATCAAGCGCCTGACCTAAGACCATTCCCCTTGATCCTGCGGCGTCAGAGAGAAGAGCGACTGCACGCAGTACGAGTTCTGAAGACACCCTGCGCTGAGCAAGCTCTTGTGTTGCAAGGTTAAAGGCATCTGTCAAAAGGGCGTCTCCCGCCAGCGTGGCGACGGCTTCTCCGAAGACCCTGTGGTTTGCCGGCACTCCCCTTCTTGTATCATCATCATCCATCGAGGGCAGGTCGTCGTGGATGATGGAGTAGGTGTGGATCATTTCAATGGCGCACGCAAGAGGCAGGGCCTTTGTATGGTTTCCGCATACAAGCTCCGATGCGGCAAGGCACAGAACCGGTCTCAGCCTTTTTCCCCCGGGATGGATGCTGTAGGCGATCGATTGCAGGAGTTTCGCCTGGGGCCCGTCGGGCGGCAGGTATTCCCGCAATGCCCTGTCGACAACCTCTTTTCTTGTGCGGAGATAATCTTTGGTGTCGAAACTCATTTACCGCTCTTCGTCGCCGAAATCCTCAAGATCTATAGTGCCGTCGTTTTTCTCCACTATAAGGCTTATTTTCTTCTTGACGCTCTCGAGGTCCTCGTAGCACCGCTTTATCAGCGCCGCTCCCGTCTCGAATTTTTCAATTGATTCGTCAAGCGGAAGCTTTCCCTCTTCAAGGGTGTCGACAATTTTCTTTATTTCCCCAAGCATGTTCTCAAAGGATTTTATCTCGGAATTCATCTTTTTTTGCCTCCCTAAACTTCAATCAGTTCTTTTTCTGTTCCCCCGATAATATCCGGACTCGTTGAGATCGGATTGACGTCGAGAATTGATACGGCGTCCCCGGCTTCAAGACTGAAACCCTTGTGGTAGACGAAAACTTCGTCGGTTCTTTGCCTCTCCACCACAAGCGGAATCAGGTGTTCGGGAAGTGATCTCTCAAAGTCCATCTTGTCGATTGTTTCTTTTTCGATGCGGGATCTGAAGACAACGTATTCCTTCTCGGCAATTTTTGAATATATATCCATCAGGTCGACCTGTTTTCCGAAAGCGAGAGGAACTCTGAATCTCTGCATGTCTTCAATGTCGGAATGGCTCGCCATCCTGTTTATAAGCGCGCTGACGTTGGCTACCTTGAAATCTATTCTCACCAGGCGGCAGGCAAGAACATTCACATGGTCGCTGGTTGTGAGAGATATAAGCGTATCCTGGGAGGAAATCTCCGTTTTCTCTAGTCCGTCAACAGTCAGGGCGTTTCCCTCAACTGCCTTGAGTCCCTCCGATTTTGAAAGTTCGACAAGCCTTCTGTTGGTATCTATAAGGCAGACATCCTTGCCCGTTCTCTCAAGCAGCCTCGCCAGCAGTCCCGCGAGATTGCTGGCTCCGACTATCACCACGTTGTTTCTTTTGTCGTTAACCCCAAGCGCTTTTGAAACCAGGCCCCCCGCGCCTCCCTGAAGGAAAACCGAAATAGCGATAGTAAGAAAGACAAGTCCCTGTACTATGTCGCCTCCTTCAACTTCGTGCTGATGCAGCTCCAGGGCTATGATCGAAGCTATTGACGCGGCAATTATTCCTCTGGGGGAAACGAACGAAAGAAACATTTTTTCCCTGAAGGAAAGACCGGAACACACGCAGAGAAGAAATATTTCCACCGGACGCACAATAAAAAGCAGCCCCAGCACGATCAGGGGTCCATAGATGCCCAGATCCTTTATGTAATCGAGTTCCAGACTTGCCGCGAGAAAAATGAAGAGCAGAGAAATGACGAGGATTGTAAGCTTGCCCTTGAATTTCTTCATTTCCTCTTCCTCGGGAATATTCAGGTTTCCCACTATGGCTCCAGAAACAATGGCCGCCACCAGCCCGGAGTCAAGGGTTATCATCTCGGCAAATCCGTAGACGGCAAGCGCGGAGGCGAGAATGAAAAGGTCAACGAAGTCCTCCATGTAGATATAGAACCTCTTAACGGCAAAGGTCGCCGCGTAACCCCCGAGGAGACCCAGAATTCCTCCCACGATAAACTTGTAGACGACAAGGAGCACCGCCTGGACGATCTCCGTGAGGTGATTTGCGAATCCGAAGATTGCACCGGCGGCAGCGTAGTTGCCTTCAATGAGGATTACCTCAACTACAAAAAGAGCTATCAGTGCTCCTATCGGATCAATCAGAACCCCTTCATACTCAAGTATGTGCTTGAGTTTGGGCTTGACTTTGAATCTTCTGAGAAGAGGCTGAACGACGGTCGGACCGGTTACTATGACCAGGGAACCGTAGACAAATGCCATTTCCCAGGAAAGACCACCCAGAAAATAGGCTAAAACCGCCCCGCCTACCATCGTAACTAGCGCGCCCGCGGTTATCAGCAGCAGTATTACTCTTCCGTGGGAAAGAGCATCTTCCTTGTTCAGGTTAAGCCCCGCTTCGAAAAGAACAATTGCTACGCAGAGCTTTATTATTACTTCAAGCCCTTCCCCGAACTCCGAGGGATGTACCAAGGATAAGAATTCGGGCCCCACTAGGATCCCGAAAACAAGAAAAAACACGATACTTGGAAACCCAGTCCTGATGGAGAGCATCTGACCGATAACTCCCAACACCAGGGCAAGAGACACCATAACTAGCAAAGAGATATCCAACCTTTTTAAGGAAATGAGGATTCTAAAAAGAATCCATTGGGGGAAATTATAACCAGTACCATTCTAAAGCTTAAATCGAGCGAAACAAACAAAATCGAATTTA
>JAPPAR010000045.1 GCA_026705445.1 Candidatus Dadabacteria bacterium | reverse complement strand
TCGACGAGCTTTTCCGTCAATTCTCTATGTGAAAGAACTCCTTTGGTTTTCCTTTTGTAAAGCTCCTTCAAAGCTTTGTTTGGATTATCTTTATTTCTTATGCAAATACTGACTTTCTGGTAACTAAAACGTATTCTGCCTTGAGCCATTATGCCAAGTGCTGTGGCAATTTCTTTTGGAAAGAAATTATCTAGCTCGAACGATTTATTCCAGATCTTGATGTGTTCTGGTCGTGTTACATAACGATCCTGTCCATGAATCGATTTCCTCTTTTTGGCTTGAGCTTCCAGTTTTTTGGCATAACCCTCGTTGTCGAGAATGAGAAACGTAAACGTTTGATGATGATGAAAGTAATCAACAAGACGCAATATCGCGCGGAACCTGTCTTCCTTTGTACCAGTTGCTTTATCAACACCACCGAGCGAAATGATCTCGATCCCGAATTTGCCGGGATGGGCTCCAAACCAGTTCTCGAATATTTTCAGGGTCGCCAACTTCTCTGAATAACCTTCAACAATCAGACACAGCTTAGGTTGGGGATTGACCCCGTAGCGGTTTGCGACAAGCTCCAGATAGTGTCGAGTATCACGGCGAACCTCAAGTTCAGGTATATGGTTGAACACTGTACCAGCAACTTCGTTTGGGTGTGGAAGGTCTTCACCGCACAAATCCTTATAAAGAAAGCGTAGCATATGTGCGGCAGTACGTAGCGTCTCTGCTTTTAGAGCATTGCCTTTTAACCTGCGCCGCTCACTGATGGATATGAACTGGATAAGTTGATACCAGCGTTCCATCGGATCGCAGTTTTTTTGTGCAAGTGCTAGTCCTTCATAAGCGTGGCGCAATTTCTCGGGAGTGAGTTGAAAGAATTTTTCAGCCTGGTGCGGGTTCCAGTGCCTAGCATAATCTTCCCAATCCCAGTTTGTTAAATTAGGTCTGAGTCTGACCCATTCATCGAAATAGGAGTTTAGGTGAGGCACTTGTATGGTACGTTGATCACCTTGAGTGTGCGGGTAGTAACGATTCGAGATGAACTGGCAAAGTAGCGCTTGACTGCGACGATATTCATGGTCGCGTAGCATGCTTGCCATGTCTCTGAAGATTTCCATCCATTGCTCGCCACTTTTAT
Source organism: Candidatus Dadabacteria bacterium (assembly GCA_026705445.1). Classification (NCBI taxonomy): domain Bacteria; kingdom Pseudomonadati; phylum Thermodesulfobacteriota; class Candidatus Dadabacteria; species Candidatus Dadabacteria bacterium. The sequence continues at coordinate 5,061 of JAPPAR010000045.1, read as the reverse complement.
TCCAGTCTATTTTCCGTGTCTCCGAGGTTTCAAGAAATTCATCCATAGGCACTGAAAGAGTCATCCCATTCAGGATGAAATCGAGATGATCAATCTGAAATATAGAGTAATAACCCTCTTGAGTTCGGTCCTTAGAGTCGGGTATAGCGTGGGAATCCTTTACAGAGGTTGTGTCCCAAGCCCACCCTTTTTCAAACCAGTCGTTGTCCTTCTTGGGTGGAAGATCGAAACGCTGCCCGACTTGCTTCGGTGTTCTTACTCGGTAAACCGGTGCAAATAGTCCAAGCCGTTCCAACCTGATCAGACGCTCTCGGTTCAACGACAGACCTCGATCCTTGCAAAATTTGATGAACTTTTCCGTTCCCAAAAGAGGGCAGGCTATCAAAGCGCCTTCCTTAACTATAGTTCGACCGATATTATGTGGAAGAGTTAAGATGTTCCGGGGTTCCGCATTCAGACTCACTATGTACCCTCAATGGTTAGAATCAGGCTCCTACGCTTTTGCCTTTAAGTCATTGCGTTCGGACTTGACTATGTTATCTGCTGAAACTTATATGGATTAAAATCGCATTCGCAAAAAGACGAAACGGAAATCAAGACCCCGCGCGATTATTTCTGTTCGGTATATTCGGTGTCCGTAACACCGTCGTACAAGATGGAATTCCCTATAAAGTCGGCAAATCTTCTACGCGTTTAAAAACTCGGATCTATCTATGTCGAATCTTCGCAGTATTGCCTTAATAGTTCCTACGCCAAGTTCTGTGTTCTTGCCATGATTCTTCAATGTATATTGAGGACCTTTTTTTGAACCACCCTCCGTTGGCCTTTGAAGTATTATCTCGCTCCCCTTTCCCCTATCATTCGGCATGACTTCAACACCAAACTTTTTTAGTTTAGCTAACAGTTTTTGTATCTTGAGTCTCGTTAGCTTTCGTGACATTTAGGCAGTAGCTGTCTGATATAGAGATTTTTTCGGTCTAAAGCTCCTGCCTTCAATCTCTATAGATTCTCTTTCATGGTCGAGGGTATAAGGAACAGACTTATAAAACATGTTCCAATACTCCGCGGGGGCGGGATTGTAGAGGTGGTCTGTGTTGTCGTTTTCGTAGGCGTAATTTATATAGCTTATAACCAGATCATACAATTCTGTATAAGCAGTCTCAAAAGATTCAGTCGTCGTATTGACAATATCAAATTCCAAACAGTGTGCTACGTAGTCTTCTTCCTCTCTATACAGAAGCACCGTCAGAAAGAACTCTTGATGCAAAATCAACACCTCCTAAGAATGTCTTATAACAATTATATATCCGTACATATGGTTCCGCAATCACCGGATACCGTGTCGAAAGCAAAAGAAATACAACCAGTGGTTCTAGCTTGGAAATATAATTATGGTTAGAAATTTGTATTCGTCATCTATCTCATAGGTGACATGCAGTCTCTCATTTGCAGATTCTATCTTTTTGAGAAGATTTGGGGTTCTTCCCTTGGTTGGAAATATATAGCACCGAGAACAAAGGCCTTCATCTATATCTTTCAACTGACTTGCTGTTCTTGAAGGATTATGAATTACCACCAAATTTGTGCCGGGTAGCCTGACTTTGAGTTTACCATCTGCGTCAACCCATGGCTCAACAACAACACGAATTTTCTCGACCTTTTTCATATCCTCATAAAGGGCCTTAGGAATGTCGTTTCTCTCCATATTTTTAGACTCCTTCTCAATGAAAGACGGTGCGGAAACCGAAACCGCATTGTGGTTATTTCTGCTCTGTAAACTCGGCGTCTATAACGTCATCGCCCGAGGTGGAATTCCCCTGCTCTGAGGCTTGGCCTTCAGCCCCACCCTCTCCGGAACCCGTAGCGGCTTCTTCCTGCTGCTTTTTGTACATCAGTTCCGCAAGCTTGTGAGAGACAGCGGTTATTTTCTCGGTCGCGAGGTCGATCTTGCCTAGATCATCCGATTTAAGGGCTTCTCTTCCCTCTTCAAGAGCCTGCTCAAGCTCCTTTTTCTCATCCTCAGAGAGGCCATCGCCAAGTTCCTGAAAGCTCTTGTCAGTCCTGTAGACAAGCTCGTCAAGCTGGTTTCTCTTCTGAACCTGCTCGCTTTTCTCCTTGTCTTTCTCGGACATCTTTTCGGCTTCCTCGACCATGGAATCAATCTCGTCGCTGCTAAGCCCGCTTGAGGCCTCGACCTTCACTTTCTGCTCCTTCTGGGTCGCGTTGTCCTTCGCGGATACATGGAGTATTCCGTCGGCGTCGGTGTCGAAAGTGACCTCTATCTGCGGAATGCCCCTCGCCGCCGCGGGAATGCCGGACAGAATGAACCTGGCAAGCGTCCTGTTATCAGCCGCCATCTGCCTCTCTCCCTGCAGCACGTGAATCTCAACCGAATTCTGGTTGTCCTCCGCTGTCGTGAAAATCTGGCTTTTCTTGGTGGGAATGGTCGTGTTTCTCTCGATTATGGTGGTCATGACCCCTCCGAGGGTCTCGATGCCCAGCGAGAGCGGTACCACGTCGAGAAGGAGCATGTCAGTCACGTCTCCTCCGAGCACGCCCGCCTGTATGGCGGCCCCCATGGCAACCACCTCGTCCGGGTTTATCCCCCTGCTCGGATCCTTCCCGAAAAAGTCAGTCACGACTTTCTGCACAAGCGGGATTCTGGTCGATCCGCCGACCAGTATTACTTCGGCTATCTCGCCCGGGCGAAGCCCCGCGTCCTTAAGGGCCTGCTCGCAGGGTTTGAGAGTACCCTTTATGAGATCTTCGATGAGCTGCTCGAACTTGGAGCGCGTTATCTTCATCACAAGGTGCTTGGGACCGCTCGCATCGGCCGTTATAAACGGCAGGTTTACTTCCGTCTCGACGGTGTTTGAAAGCTCGATCTTGGCCTTCTCGGCAGCTTCCCTGAGCCTCTGCACGGCCATCTTGTCCGCCCCGAGGTCTATCCCGGAATCCTTTTTGAACTCGGAGATGATGTAATCGATCACCCTCTTGTCAAAATCGTCTCCGCCGAGATGGGTATCGCCGTTTGTGGACTTTACCTCTATAACGTTGTTACCGACCTCAAGCACTGATACGTCAAAAGTTCCGCCTCCAAGGTCGTAGACGACTATCATCCCCTCTTTCTTCTTGTCAAACCCGTAGGCAAGGGCCGCGGCGGTCGGCTCGTTTATTATGCGCTTTACGTCAAGACCGGCTATTTTTCCGGCGTCTTTTGTGGCCTGGCGCTGGCTGTCGTTAAAGTAAGCGGGAACGGTAATAACGGCTTCAGTGACTTCGGAACCCAGATAATCCTCTGCGGCTTTCTTAAGCTTCATTAGGACGTGCGCTGAAACCTGCGGGGGAGAATATTCTTTTCCCTCTACCTCGACCCAGGCGTCTGACTTGCCTGACTTTACGACGCTATAGGCAAGACCCTCCGCTTCGCGTGATATCTCCTCGAACCTTCTGCCCATAAGTCTTTTGGTAGAGTAGACGGTGTTCTCGGGATTGGCGACTGCCTGGCGCTTCGCCGGTCCGCCGACCAGAACTTCTTCTCCGCCTTTTAGAAATGCGACTACCGAAGGGGTCGTTCTCGTGCCTTCCTCGTTGATTATCACTTTCGGCTCGCCGCCCTCAACGATGGCTACGCATGAATTGGTTGTTCCAAGGTCTATTCCTATTATTTTAGAAGCCATTTAATTCCTCCTGATTTTTCTTCTGATTACGGATGAATTTCAAGTTTTTCGGCCATGTGTCCCCTGAGTTTCCCTATGGACTCGGCCTGTATCTGCCTTACCCTCTCCTGGGAAACCCCGAGATCACGGGCTATTTCGTGGAGTTTTCTTGGAGGTTCGGTGAAATACCTCTCGTTTATCACCTTCTTCTGCCTCTCTGAAAGCGTCTCGAGAGCTTCGCTCAGGTTCTCCCTGGCCAGGTTGTCGAACCCGAGTTCGCCGAGCACTTGCTCCTGATTATCCGACGGGTCAGGAAGCAACTCACCATAAGTGGCCGAAGAGTCGTCCCCCGCGGGACGCTCCGAGAGGGAGAGATCTCTTTTGGAAGCGCGGACCTGCATCTCGGAGATTTCTTCTTCCTTAACGCCGAAATGGTCCGCAAGACGGCTTATGTCGTCGTCTTCCATGCTAGCGGCAGTTATACCGAGTTTACGCTTTGCCCCTTCTATTCTCTGGAAAAGCTTCCTCTGAGACTGCGTGGTTCCGATCTTCACGTTGCTCCAGAACTTCATTATATGGTTCTGGATCCTTACCCTGATCCACCACACCGCGTAGGATATGAGCCTGTAGCCCCTGTAGGGATTGAATTTTTTAACGGCGCGCATTAGTCCTATAGAACCTTCCTGAACAAGGTCCATGATCGGAAAACCGTAAGATTTGTACTCAGAAGCGATTCTCACCACGAACCTGAGGTTTGACACCACGAGCTTGTTGGCCGCTTCAAGATCTTCGTTTTCGTAATATCTGACCGCAAGTGCATACTCTTCTTCTTTTGAGAGAAGCGGATGTTTTTCCATCTCCCGCATGAAAACCGAAAGAGAATCGCACGTGGCGACTGCCGTTTGCATCTAACATGTACCTCCACTTCTCAAACTAATCATCAAAAGGTGTATGTCAAGGTTTTGAGGCAAAATAAAGAGCAAGAAACAAACGATAGAAAATATCTTAGATGTTAATTATAACTCCCTCCAATTACTACCTTGATGGCCCAGCGACCTCATTGCTAAAAAGATGCTTCAAAGAACCACCTGTTTTGTAATATACCTTACCCATCCAGTCTGCTTTGTCTCAGGAATTTGATGAACATCAGAGACAAAACAACCTGTATTTGGCTATTTTGACGCTTTCTTGAGATCGCCAAAACAGGCCGGTATGGTTTTATGCAACGGAGGAAGAAATAAAATTGCAAATGGGGAATTCTGGAATTTTTTCTTGGAATCCACTAGCTCATCTGGCTTTTGGTGCTTGGTAAAAAGAAATAAGTCTGTGTAGTTATGTATATGATTTCCACTAGTGTCCCAGTGTTAATCAAACAATTTCAGTTGGTTACAATACACTGATT
>JAPPAR010000044.1 GCA_026705445.1 Candidatus Dadabacteria bacterium | reverse complement strand
ATGGAGAAAAAACTTCAGGAGAAGGGATACAGAAGCCATGTGAACCGCAAGGGTTGCCGGAACAGTCCGCTTGGGACGCGGACTAAGCGTGCGAACAGGACTTCATCCGGGTGAGAGCGGCGGTTGGGCGCGTGTTCGGGGCGTGGGGGGTGTTAACCTCAAAATCCACTCGCATGTACGGGATCATGGTGTGGGGATTTTTCCCTTTTTATAAGGTGTTGTGCACCGGGTATGCTTGTTGCCCCATGACGAAAAATGGCGGGGAAAGAACAGTCGGTGTCTCAGCCGGACTTTTTACCCTAGCCCCCGGTTTGCGCGGCGACGCGTCTTTGCTGCTTGTTCTCGGATTGCTTGCGATTGGGAGTTACCTGCCGGCTCTTTGGGGGGAGTTTGTATGGGATGACTTCCTACTGATGAAACTTGACGCCGTATCGAGCTGGAGCGGGATCTGGCAGATATGGTTCAATCCCTCAAGCGCCTATCTGCAGGGAGACGCGGTGGAGGGTCACTACTGGCCGCTTCTCTACACGACTTTCTGGCTGGAGCACAAGCTCTGGGGCTTCAACCCTCTGGGCTATCACGCCCTAAATCTCCTGCTTCACTTCGCAAACACCGCGCTTTTGTGGCGTCTGCTTCTGCGCATGGGGGTTTCCGGCGCGTGGTTCGCCGCGGCGGTGTTCGCCGTGCATCCCCTGCACGTGGAGTCTGTCGTGTGGATAATTTCGAGAAAGGACCTGCTTTCGGCCCTGTTCTATCTCGGTGCCTTCTTTATGTGGATACGCTTTACCGAGGCGCCTCGCTTCAGGCGGTACGCGGCGGCGCTCGCGCTGTTCGGGGCCGCGCTGTTCTGCAAGTCGATCGCGGTCACCTTGCCGGCTGCGCTTCTCATTTTTCAGTGGTGGAGAAACGGCCGCGTCACTCCCGTGGACCTGGTGCGGGCGGCGCCGTTTTTTCTGCTTGGCCTCGGGGTCACGGGATTTGACACATGGTTCTACAAGACCAATGCGGCCGTTCCCTTCGACTACTCAGCTTACGAGCGTCTGCTCATCGCCTCGCGGGCCCTGTGGTTTTATCTTGAAAAGCTTCTTTGGCCGACGGACCTCGCGGTGATATACCCTCACTGGGAGATTGATCCGACGGACCCTTCCGGGTGGCTTTACTTCGCAGGGGCACTCGCAGTTGTCTTTGCGCTGTGGACGCTGCGTTTCCGGATCGGGCGGGGCCCGATGGCGTGCGCGCTTTTTTTCGCGGTCACGCTGTCTCCGACGCTTGGATTTGTCGACTACAGCTACATGGGGCTCTCGTTTGTGGCGGACCGCTATCAGTACCTTGCCGGTATCGGAGTGATTGTCTTTTTCACGGCCGCTGCCGTGCGGGCGGCCCAGAATATCCCCGCCGCGTCGCGCGGGGCGGGGATAGCCGGACTGCTTGTAATCGCTTTGCTCGGTCTCGCCGCCTGGAATCAGTCAGAAGTCTACAGAAACGAAGTTTCTCTGTTCAGGCATGTCATTTCCCTTAACCCCGATTCGTGGGTGGCCCATCAGAATCTTGGCATGGCGCTGGTCCGCCTCGGCGAATTCGAGGAAGCGGAAGTGCATACCCGTAGTTCCCTGGAGATTTTTCCGCTCAACCCGAAAGCCGTCCGGAATCTGGGAGAGGCGCTCAAGGGACAGGAGCGTTACGATGAGTCGCTTAAATGGTATCGCGCCATCGCCGCCCTGGAACCCGGCGAACCCCTGAATCACCTGGGCGTCGGATCCGTGCTTCTTGCTCTCGGCAAGTACCCGGAGGCGGTCTCGAGTCTTAAAAAGGCACTTGAACTCGGGCCCGCGCCTTTGGTGGTGCCGAAGGCTCACGCGCTTCTGGGGCAGGGGTATCGGAAAATGGGGCGCGACGGCGAGGCGGACAGACACTTCGATCTCGGCGCGGAACTGGGCATGCAGATGAAACCGCCCGACCCGACGGCCGTTTTTTTCCGGGCGGAGGATCTGCGGGAGCGCAAGCTTTACGAGGAATCGCTCAAGTGGTACCGGGATGCGGTCGACGCGGATCCGGCTTTCGCGCTGGCCTACGCGGGCATGGGAGATTCTCTCTACCAGCTGGGAAGCAACGCGGAGGCGATTTCAAGCATGGAGCGCGCCCTTGAGCTTGGGCCCCGTCTTCCGATAGCTTCCACCCTGCATCACCTCATTGGTCAGGCGTCACGGGAAATGGTTTCGCCTGATTCCGCACGAAACCGTGAAAGGCGCGCGGGGGGAGGAGGTTCGGGTGACGCGAGCATTGTTTTTTTCCGGGCGGAGGATCTGCGGGAGCGCAAGCTTTACGAGGAATCGCTCAAGTGGTACCGGGATGCGGTCGACGCGGATCCGGCTTTCGCGCTGGCCTACGCGGGCATGGGAGATTCTCTCTACCAGCTGGACCGTTACGCGGAAGCGGTTTTGAGCTTGGAACGCGCCCTTGAGCTTGGGCCCCGTCTTCCGATAGTCCCAACCCTGCATTACATGACAGGCGAGGCGCTGAGCGAACTGGGCCGTCACCAAGAGGCCGAACAGCATTATGAAAGTGCCTTGCGGGCATGGCCGAATTTCAAAGAGGCCTTAAACAGTCTAGCAAGGCTGCTTCTGGACCAGGAACATTATGAGGACGCGCTTGAGCGTTACAGGGCACTTGAGCGGATTGAACCAGAGAACGCGGACATACATTTGCAAATAGGCGTCGCGCTCTTTAAGGCCGGCAGGGTAGAAGAAGCCCTTGGGAGCTTCGAGCATGCCCTTTCCCTGAACCCCACTCTGGAGCCGGCGCTAAACTACAGGGAGCAGGCGCGGAGAAGCATGATGAAACAGTCTGAAGGGGTGCAATAAGCTTCTTGAGGGTGTGGGAATCCGTTTACACTGAAGGGCACCAGCCAGACTGAATGACGGCCGGGCAGCCGCCGAAAGAAAGAGACAATCCTGAATGAAGATGTATGAAGTAAGCAGTCACGCGTAACAGTAACTTTAACCGTGGAAGCGTCTGTTATCCCGCCTCCGCGATTACTTCATATCCAGTAACTTGTCCCGCGCTTGTTCGTCCATCTCGCTTCGGTATCCTTCTGAGGGCGCTTTTCCTTCCTCCGGCATTGTTTTGTATCCACACACACAGCCACCCTGTAATTTGACGGGGGGGATACACTGTGCTTCTGTCAACTGTAATCCTTAGAAAATGTGTGCGGAGCAAGGGTACGCTCTTGATAATTACGGACCATGTTAGATAGAAGATTTCTCCCGGCGTTTTTCGTACTTGCTGTTATGGGATTGGTTTCCTGCGTAACTGGCGTAACTGGTGAGAGAGTAGATACTCCACCCGAGCTTGAATGCGATCTTACCCTTACTTCCCAGGCAAGCGCGCAGGGAGAGTATGCAAGAGAAGATTATTATCCGGAAGTATTCATAAGCGACTTCTCCCGCGATTACGGTAATCCTGTATTTCCCACGGAACTCTCAGAAGATTATTACGATATCGCAAGAAAGGTAAGCCGTTCGGTATTCGAAATGGAATTCAAAGAGAAGGCCACCAATTGCACGGAACTAGTCGAGGCCCCGCTTGTTCGTGGCACGGGCTGGCTCATAGCCCCAAAGTATGTCGTTACCGCCGCACACAATATCGAGGATATCGAGAGATTCCAAATTATCTGCCTGAACACTTTTGACGGCGAAACCATAGAAGCAAAAGTAAAAGTAGTCTATAAGCATGTGCCAAACGATCTGGCAGTGCTTGAACTTGAAGAGAATGTTGATGCCGTGCCTATGAAGATTGCCGACCAAAGGCCCGGGAGAAACGAGGTTCTGATGGCAATAGGTCAGGACAGGGAAAAATCAAGAGGTCTCGGTGCTTGGACAGTTACTGCAGGGCCCGCGCTCAAGCTGGAAAGCGGATACGAAGATCCTCCAAGGATATTACCAAGAAGAATATCTCACGCACTGCCGACCGGCAAGGGGATGAGCGGAGGTCCGATATTTAACATAAGGGGAGAGGTAGTCTCCATAGTGTCGGCCGGGTAACAGACGCTGCGACAGTGTCGACGCCGAAGCGGAGAAACGCGAGGGATGAGAACGAGAGAATAAAGAAGGGAGAAGTTCCCGGAGAGAGGTGTTGCGGCTGCAAGAACCATGTGAACGTGGACGCAAGGAACAAGCTTACAAGAGGTTGCGGGGTGACCGACGCTTCCGTGCGTGACAGCCGGGTGCTTGAAGAGATGCTGGATGAGGATAACGGCGGCGAAGGGGTGTGGGCCGACAGCGCTTACAGTTCAAGGGAAACGGAGAAGAAGCTTAAGGAGAAAGGATACGGGAGCCATATTAACCGCAAGGGTTCTGAGAACAAGACGCTTGGGAGATGGGCGAAGCATGCAAACAGTATCTGCTCGGTGGCGGGGGTGAGGGTCGAGCATGTGTTCGGGGCGCGGAGCAACGACATGGGCGGGAGACTTTTAAGAAGCATAGGTGTTGTGAGAGCCGGGGCGTGCATAGGACTTAAGAACCTGGCGTACAGCATGCGGCGGCTGGTTTATCTTGAAGAAGCGGTGAGCGGGGGATAAGCCGGAGATAAGGGAGAAAATTGCTTCTGAGGAGCGGAAAATGGGACAAAAAGCAGCTTCGCATGAAGAAAACCCCCTTGGTTGAAAGGGAAAAATGGGAAGTTGTCCGCAATCTTGAGCCGCGAATCAATTTTTAGAAATGCCCGTTTGTTAATATGGCCGCTTAAGCACTTTACTACCTTACGTCGCATATCTCCATGGCTACTTTTACTGCCTGAATCATGCTCTCGGGGCGCGCAGCGCCCTTCCACGCTATGTCAAAAGCGGTTCCATGGTCAGGAGAGGTTCGCAGTATAGGCAGTCCCAGAGTTACGTTAACCCCGGTATCGAAAGAAAGCATCTTGAAGGGCACGAAGCCCTGGTCGTGGTACATGGCGACCACAAGGTCCCATTTGCCGCGAAGAGCGTCGTAGAAAAGGGTGTCCGCGGGAAGGGGGCCCTCGACGGATATCCCTTCGGCTCTCGCCCTCTCAAGAGCCGGAATTATATGCTCTTGCTCCTCATTGCCGAAAGATCCCGACTCTCCTGCGTGCGGGTTTAGCCCGCAGACGACTATCTTCGGATCTTTGACACCGAATCTTTTTCTGAGTTCCTGAGCGGATATGGAAACGGTCACGTAAACGCTTTCTTCCGTAATCATGTCCGGGACTTCGCGAAGGGGAACATGTATCGTCACGGGCGCTACACGGAACCTCGTTCCCTCAAAAAGCATTACTACGTTTTCTGAACCGGTAAGATCCATGAGCATTTCCGTGTGCCCTGGATAGGTGGAGCCGGCCATATGGATGGATCTTTTGCTTATCGGAGCCGTGACAATAGCCTTAACCTCGCCTGAGAGAGCCATGGCCACTGCCTTTTCTATACACGCAATAGACGCCCTGCCCGCTTTTTCGGATCTCACCCCTTCTTCAATATCCCCGAGCGTAAAATCCGTGGGGTCTATAATCGACAGGGGACCGCCTTTTCCGAACTCGCCGTTAGCCCTCTGGAGCACCGGTTCGCTTCCGACAAACAAGATATCGTATATATCCTCGAAAAAACCGTCGTAAAAAGCCCTTATGCAGACCTCCGGGCCTATCCCGTTGGGATCTCCCATCGTTACAGCTATTTTTGATTTTCCGCTCACGAAAACACCTCTTGATTTTTCTTCAGCTAGCTAGTGTCTGTCAGAAAACCCCTTCTCCCGTCGATTTTCCGACAGAATTCCAGACGGCATCAGGGTTCTGACTCCTTCCAAAACCCGAATGCCTTACAACACAACTAAATCATCCACTTTCTCCGATATTCTAACAAACCTCTCCACTTACCTCCTGCCAAACACCTCATCCTTTCTGTTACCAAGCTGCTTAAGCAGCTACAAGGAAACCCGGCTTGAGCCTCTTTCGCTCCTTCTCCCTCTCCCTGTTTCTCACAAGCACCCCAAGGCGATGGATATTAGCCGCAAGCACAGATAAAGCCACGCTCCTCGCAAACCCCTCCTTCCCGTGAACCCTTACCTTGTCACACCCCTCGTGATTCAACCCGTTTATCGCAGACTCCACAGCGGGATGCTGCTTCCTGGCTTCTATGAAATCCTCAGCCTCCTGCCTCTTCCTGTCCTCTTTCCCAAGCTTCCCCTTCTTCGGCATATAATTCCCCTCCAGCACCTCGTCAAGCCTCTTGCTGTTCTTCGGACTGTAGAACCCCTGATCAAAACTGCATGCCTTAAACTCCGTATACATCTGTGTGGTTTCCTCTATAATCGGTACGCACACATCCACATCGCTCTCTTCCCACATCACCCTGTGATTAAGAATGAACTGGTACTGGTCCTCCACTATGCACACAGGAACTCCAAATTCCACCACCACTCCCGCCTTCCCCTTCGCTATCCAGCACGTATGGGGCTCAAACACCGAGAACACCTTCTCCTCCTGCGGTATAACTTCCCCATACACAATACGCCTGCGTATCTGGTCAACCTGACGTATTGCGTGCGCTTTATAACGGCTTATCCTCTCAAACCGCCACGCGGGCGCCCCTGCAGCCACAAGCTCGCATAAAAGATTGTCCGCACGCCTTACCATCTCCTCGCATACACCGAGATACTTTTGCAGACTGCCCGGATTCCTATCTCTTCTCTTCTTCGTTCTTACCAGATTGTAAAGCTTCTCTATCTTGCCGGTCAGATGCCTGTGCTGACGCCAGCCATCAACTCAGTTAGCCTTTGCCGCCTCCCCGCACTCCCTGACAAGACACCTCACCGCGTCCCAGCTCAAGCCCACATCAGTCGGATATTCCACGTCGGTCTTGACGGGAAACGAATCACACCGACCTTGCAATCCTTCTCCAAACTTTTTTTTGAGACGGCGTGTCCACTATGGAGTTTATCTCCTTTAACAGCTCCCCACTCAGCAGCGACACGTTGTCTATTATTGTCTGAAGTTCGTACTTGTACTCATCCCCGTAACCACCGTGACCCAGCATCTGGCGAAGCAGCATATCATTGTTAGCAAGGTGATGAAGTCGATCATAGTCACAGCCAAGTCCCTGCTTCATTGCCCCGAGCACCACCACTCTCTACGCGTCCATTCCCGGACGGCCTGTGTGAAGGCTGACTTCGGGAAGAAACTTCTCTTCAAGCAGTGAAAACAACTTCTCCCTTGTCTCGATATTGACGTAAATGTGGTGCAGACCTATCAGTATTGCAGGAATATCGTCGCGTGACTTGATATCAAAGCGTATCTTCTCAATCGGCACTCCCCAGAACTCAGGCTGAAGGTTCATTATCTTTCTCATGGTGAATTCTCCGAAGATTTTTTGAAATGGCTCAATATGTTGATAATTTGAGTATAATTCTACCACATATGGAGAATCTTCACCAAGGAAAATCGACAATATTTTATTTCAACAAGTTAGACCTTTTCTGACAGACACTATCTATAACGTCACCCGGCTTGACTATATACTGCTTTCCGCCGGTTTTTATAACAGCGTGCATAACGCCCCTCCGCACTTTATAAGGGCATTATTGTGCCTGTTAAGGGCACTTCTAAAAATTAGTTTGCGGCTCAAGATTGAGGACAATTCCCCATT
>JAPPAR010000043.1 GCA_026705445.1 Candidatus Dadabacteria bacterium | reverse complement strand
GAGACAACTCATCCTGCATAATCATTAAGCGTATACAGGCAAGGTTAAGAACGTCTTCATTCTCCTCGCCATCTAGAGATGTATAAACAATCTTATACAAGGGGTTATCAATTACATTATTGGCGTCTGTATCTTCGACTTCTTTGACAACTCGATTGTAGCTTTGGTATAGGTATTCAAGTGCGAGTTCTAAATCCTCAGAATCTGTACACTCAACAACTTTTGCAAGAAAGTGATAATTTCTATTAAAGGTTTCTTTTGCTTGCGAAATCGCCTCGACCTCATTGGTGTGTAGGTCGTTTTTATGCCCACAACACGCAATTATTGCCGACATGCTAATACAAGCAGCTGCAGCCTCGTCAAATTTCTCTAAGACCTCTGATTTCAGGAAAGTATAGTCTATATGATCTGACCAATCGCGAGAGAAATCCAAATCCGGTATTGGTCCGATTGATGTCAGATGTAAGGCAAGATGTGGGAGAAGCAAATTGTTTACGACTGGAACTGTCCTAAATTGCCAATCACTTCCTAGGGATTGTTCCCCAATGATGGGGCATTCCATGTAGTAGCGCATTGCTTCTTCTGTCTCGAAATCCGACAAAATCACAAGAATTGCTACATCCCGTGGTGGCCAGTATGGGGAATCGTTTTCGTCGAGAGTTCGGTCTATGCAACGGACGGTCCACCCCCTTTCCTTAAAAGCTTTCTCAACAGTAGACAATTTCTTCCGAAAGCGCTGATCAGCTATAGAGCGACAGTGTCTTGCGGCTGAGGCAACTGCTTTTCCTAGAGGCGCTTTCCGTATCGGCTTCATGATTCCCGGAATTTTGGTTGGTCCGCCCTTACATTGATCCATTTCATGCATAACACACATAACATCGTCGAGACGACTCGACAAAGTAGCCAGTTTGGGATGTGGCGATGACATTATGCGCCATATGTCCGAACTGGAGTGCTCTTCTGCTCGAGTCGCAAGGTCTCCAGCGAATGTGGCGGTGGCTTTTATGCCTTCGATTTCGTTTAATCGGGGGAGGAGATTAGTAAGTACTGATATCAACAAATTGCCCAGATTGTCGGTGTCGGAAGCTTTAACCGGTTTCGTCATTAAATGCGGAAGAGTTATTGGGTCGGTGAAGATGAACTCACTAACACCATCCACAATTCCCTTGATTTCGGTAATTAGCGAATCCACCGTCGCTTTCGAGATGGATTTCCCTTTGATCCATTTTTCGGTATAGGAATGGAAGACTTTTTCGGTTCTCCGAACAAGTGAATCCATCTGCTTTGCATAATCGGTCAGCCTGTCTGTTGTAGAGGTTCTGGCTGCCATTATCTGGGCAAAAGCCACGTTCCATGCGATACGGGTGTCTGGCGGAAGGTTTTTTCTGGGAATGTTCTTGGACCAAAGACTGAACTCATCAACGGCAATGATTTCTCCAAAAGGATTGATTGCATCACAAGCTACGGCGTTTGATCTTGGAGATAAGGCAAGCAGAGTTTCACAGATGTTGACGATAGTACTATGGGGGTCAGGTTGGTACTCTTCGTCTACATAAAACCAGTCAGAACGCACTGTACGTCCATGAGTGCCGTTGGAATCGATTACTGGCGCAGTGACCCAAGGGGTCTGTGAATGAAAGAGATTAAATAGAAATTGTTCACCTCCAAAAATTTTTACGAAATTCTCTGCTAGGTCAGGACCGATCAGGTAAGCAGTGGACAGAAAGGTTGCTACCTGATATATATCCGGTTCGCTGTTATTAGCGAAATCCGGTTCAAATGGAATTTTTACAGGTTCGCTTCCGAATATAGGCACTAAGCAGGAAAACAGTTTGTTGGTCTGTTCAATAGAGAAGCTGGTAGGAACTCTGCTTTCTGTTGAAAGTTTTTTTAAACAGGCAGACCGCAAGTCATCTATTGGCGACTTCTGGAAAGCCGATATGGCATCTTGCAAGTTCTGAGACTGCGAGTGTTCTGATAACCCTGTAATATCGAAGTCGGGAATAACCGCAGCCACTGCTGCTATATGCCAGAGGTAGCGGTGTAAACCGTGCTGTTCGAGTATGGATATGAATGAAACGGCAGAGCGTTCAAGCGTTGCGAGTCCTAATCCAGTTAGGACTGCTATCCATAAATCGGTTTCGCGGTTTTTGCCGAGCATTTGGGCTAGTTTTAGAAGTACATGATCCTCTTCCTCATCCCTGATATCCGCAAGAAGGGATTGTACCAATCTCGGTAATGTCTCTTTGGTAGTTGCCGGAAGGCTATGCCAGAGAGTATCTTCGGTTATGAATGCAATCTCATCATGGGAAGCTTTGCACAAAGCTTTCGAGCGAAGCATGTGGAGTCCACCAAGTACGCCCGAGCGACTCTCTCGGACAAGATGTTCATCAATAAGTCTCCTCAATGAACGCCTTCCATCTCCCGGTTCTAACTCCAGCAGTTCAAACAACCTGTCTGCCCTGACTTCACCGCCGTGTGCGCAGAGCACAGCAGTGCTTCTTATAATGGCCAGTTCATTGTTTCGGCCCTCAGTTTCCCTTTGCCGAACTTGGTCACTGATAACATCATCTAGCCGCTTTCCCCGTGTCAGGATGTGAACATATTCAAGCATCAAGCCATCTGATTGCTCAAACGGTTCACGCCAGTGAGTCCAATTCGTCTGGTTTCTCGCAGACAGTTCTTGCCAAACCCGTTGCGCCAAGTTTTCGTCGAGTCTTACCGGAATAAATTCTGTATCCGCTTGGTTAACAATCAGGTTTGTATCTTCTTGGCGTATCGAACCGAGAAGATACACTTCCCCTAGCCCACTTAAATTGTGGGCTAGCACGTTCCAAAGATCGCTGTTTGTTGAGCCTACTTCGTCGAATATCAGACTGATTGGGGAGGTGCTTATTGGTCTGCGAGCCCGAACGAACCGGATAATGTTCTCAGTGTCAGCAACAGCTGCCAGTCCCGTAACTTGAAACAGTTTTGATTCTCCCGCTAAACCATTCGCTGATAACCACAACAAGGCAGATTTTCCGGCGCCAGATGGACCTGAGACAAGTACATTTTTTTTCCGCTTAAGCATATCGGTGACCCTGTTTACATCATCTGGACGATCCACAACTAAGCTTGCTGCGACATGACCTGGCTTGACCTTAACACCTTGGTAAAAATTTGGTTCATCAATGGGAGTAACAAAATCAATAGGTTGCAACGCCCCGTTGTAAAATGCCTCGTTTATTGCTGATGAATCTGAACATTCCAGATATTCAGATATCTGCCGTTCCACTTCGGTCGTGGATATGCGCATCCTTGTGTCAAAAGCTACAGACGCATTTCCCGCAGACGTATCGGCAACCAGTCTGTAAAGATTGTTTGCAAGCCCTTCCGCAATCATTTCTGCCACGCCAAGTTGCTTCGAAATTAGTCTTATGATTTCTGGATATGGATCGCTACACACAAAAACTGTTTGCGAATCATCTTTAAGGAGTTGATCAATTCCGATTTCGCTTATAGTCAAACATGGTTTTTCTAAGATAAGAGCAGCCCGAAACTCTTCTCCACTCTTAATTGATGCGGCCTTGGCTTCAATGGCATTCAGAAGACTGTCAATTTCAGAGTTACTGAACGTATCCTCTTTACGCGATTTGATCTGAATCCAAGTGTTGCGGTCTGAAGATTCGATTACGCAATCCTCGAAGCCCTCGGGAACGAGATACCCAGAAGGTGTAAGACCTGCCCACTGCCGAACGAGGATAAGCGCGGAAACCATGTGCTGATAATCAAATCCTCTGACGGCCCAGGCACCGCTTCGAGATTTCTCCCACATTTCAGCGGAGATATTTGCAGTATCAGAAATTTTAATGTCACGTGTATCTGAAATTTTTTCTAATTTCTGATTGAATCTTTCTTGGTTTGTCAAGAATATGCCTCCGTTAATATTAGGATTTTCTAGGGAATCCTATGTCACCCCAGAGTTAGCTCATCTCAGGAATCCTGCGAAATTGCTTCCGTGTGCTCATCAATTAGAGAAGGTGTAAGAAGTTCAAGTCGCTGAACCGATTCCTTGAATCCGAGCGTATTTCCTTGAATGTATGGTTTACGCAAATTTTCGACCCCTAGGAGGACGTTATATGCGCGTTTAAGGTCTGGGGTTTCTGATTCAGTACCAACCAAGTCCTTATGCTTCTCATAAAAGTCCTTATGCTTTTTATAAAGTGGAGATTGAATTGTGGTTAGAATAGATTCATTATCTCGTTCGTGCGCACCCAAAATCACTACAGCTTCAAAAATGTAACCTTCTCTTTTCCACTGCAAGTCTTTCACTCCAGGACGATCAAACACCGTTTTAACAACCTCAGAGTCGGTGATTTTGCCACGGATAAACTTGTAATAAAGGTCTGAATCGATTGTCCGAATGATTAAAAGCACAACAGCCATCGGAATGAATGACCACTGATCTCTACGTAAAGATGCGAACACTAATCCAAGGCGATGAATTGCCTGTGCTATGGTCCGAAGACTAAGGTCAGGATCACCGAAGAAAGCCTGCATTAAGAATGGAAGAATGTTAACATCAACATTTTTGTCAAGAGTTCTCTCGAAGTATTCTCTGATGTTTACTGCCTCAATCATCGAGTCGATAAATTCCCTTCGTCCAGGCTCGGGAAGTTGGAAGTCAAAATCAAAAAACCGACGCAGGTAGTTGTCCGCATCAAACCCGCTTCCATAGAGTGCTCTAACAGAATGAGCGAGTTCGGAACGATTAATGGCTAGTACGAAAACAATATGGTCCACTTCGAATAGGTGCTTGACCACTTCAAGCAGTTCAACGGCGTAGGAAGGACGACACCTGTCCAACTCGTCAATTACCACAATCAGGGGTCGGTTCTCGTGAGATTCTGACAGCACAACAGCTAAGTCTTGGAGGACACGCTTAAATTCTTTGATGCACTCCTTCGCGTCCAAGTATTCGTTTAACCTGTTTTCCGTAGAAGATTGAGGTACATGACCAGATTGTTTTTCCAGCAATGGATCAATGTCTAATATCCCGCTGGTCAAGAATCGAATAGCGCCTGAAACAGCTAGTTTAAGAAGCTGCTTAGATATCTTCTCCATGGAATCGATTTTTTCAGTAAAGTCTTTTTTATTTGGATTATTTTTCACGCCTTCAGCTAGTTCTATGGAGAGAGCGATAAAAGGGTCTCCAGAGAAGTCAGTCTCCCATGCATTGAATTCAACTACGGGGAATTTCATTTTGCGAAGATGATGTGCCCACATAGCGAGGAATGTGGTCTTACCTCTCCCCCAAGCTGCATCAACGGCTAGGACGCATGGACCTTCTATAGATTCGACGAGATGGGTTAAGACCTCAACGGATTCCTTTCGGTTGAGCAAATCGTTTTTGAATGGTTCCTCCTCTGTTATATCAATTTCACGTGGTCGGATACGTATTCCCATGAAGTTCTAACCTCCTTGTTTAGATGACTTTTTCGTCTTCTCAAAAAGGTAATTATACTTGCTACTCCATGTATAATAATAGATGCGGGGAAGTGGAGGTATGGAGTACTGCCCACCGGGTGAAATTTGTTACAAAGTGGTTTGTTAAAATTGTGTTATGGGGTCCACTTCTCAACCATTCCCTATTGGTAAGATCGAGATCTATTTTATTAATTTCTTCTCCAAAAAATACAAATAAAGTAAAAACTAAGGTGGCTAGATTGATATGCACGCAAACTTACCTCCCAAAAATTTTGAGAGGCAAATTATACTGTTTGTCTAACTACCTATTTAAGTACAAAAGAAGCAAGGAGGATTTTCTTGGCAAAAGAGCCCCCCATCCATAGACCCGTGGCGGATTTGGCCCCACTTAAAAACGATATCCAGAATATATTGAATTTAACTCGCGGATTTATTGAAAAAGCGAGTGAGATAAATTGGGAACCAGGCAATGGACGTCTTGCGACTGTCTGCAGAACCATACTGCGCAGACAGTTTGACTCCCTTAGGCTGATTTCCCAATTAGTCGAGGATGGAGAAGGTTTTATCACAGGTTCATTTCTGAGGCTTATGTGCGAGGAGTTTATTTGGAGCAAGTACTTGGCTGAAATTTCGCTACCAGATGCAGATTCACTAATTGGCTGTATAGGGATAGATGAAGTTTACAAGTGTCTGAGCACTCAGGATGAAACAATGGGAAGGTCGGAAACGGAGAAACTTGGACTCTTGCCTTATCTGGAAAAATTTCAGAATGAAAAAAATGACAGTCGAAAGGAAATGCATCAACTTGGAGAAAAACTAAACTGGCCTGATCCTAAAAGAATTCCTTCAACATTATGGCTTGCAGAAAAAGTAGGAGAAAAATCAACGTATGAACTTGTCTATCGTGCGACATCCCGCTTCGTGCATTTCAGTCCCATGGAACTCGCACGACTGGTCACAGAACGGGAACCCGGAAAGTTCTCGATTGAACCGGCTCATCTAAATCTCTATAGAGGATCTTTTTCTCTTTACTGGGGGTCGCTTTTTTTCGTATGTACCGTCGGCCTGGCTATCGAGTCTCCGAATACGCTGAAAATATCTGATGAATTAGTAAAAGAATTGGATTACAAATCTATCTTGGAGATAATTGGAGAACGCGGGATGCCGCCGATTATCGGTATATGGGAATTAGCTCCACCAGAACAATG
The DNA here is from genome assembly GCA_026705445.1 of Candidatus Dadabacteria bacterium. Classification (NCBI taxonomy): domain Bacteria; kingdom Pseudomonadati; phylum Thermodesulfobacteriota; class Candidatus Dadabacteria; species Candidatus Dadabacteria bacterium. Next base: position 31,874 of record JAPPAR010000043.1, on the reverse strand, counting down.
GCAGAATTGAAGCTGAATCACAGTGCAAAATTAAGCTCGCGTAAAACCCGGTTATCCTGTCGCATTTGATTCTTGAAACTACGTGCCTAAATTATGCCCGATAAAAATCATCTGCTCTAAAACCATGCAACAGCTAGGATCTTTGCAACTATAAAGGAGGTGAAGAGTGAGTTCACAAAACGAAGAAACTGCAAAACCACGAATTGATGGAGACAGCTATCTAAAGCTGATAGGTGATACAAAAGCATTTCTAGAGGCTACGTTTTTCATAGAGGAGAGAATACGTGAATTGAAAGTTGAGGATGGTAATCAAAACCGAATAGGAGGTTCCACGGGTTGGAGAATTCATAATGTTTGGGAATCTCTTAAGACGGCAAGCCATTTTAATTTTGGTATTGCCTTAGAACTGAGGTTGAAATGCATACTGGAATTATGTGGTCTTCATAAGGAAGGTAGAGCGGCTAGTCATAATCTCGAAAAGATCTATAGTCTAATTCCTGATGAAATTTCCCGAGAACTTGAGGATCTATATGCTCACGAAATGAAAAATAGATCCCTCAAACTAAAAGCGTTCATGCGCTCCGAATCTGAACCTACCGATACTCCTTCTAACAATGACCTAAAGAATCTCAAAGATCTTTGTATTTATTTTGACAAAGATGTGAAATTATGGTTGAAGCGTTATTCTTGGGAAGAATTATTAAACAAAACATGGGTTCACTATATTGAAGATTTATCACCTCTGATGGATTTTGTACAAGAAGCTGAAGAAATTGGAAACCGCATGGCACGTGAATTGGGAATTGTTAAATGAGGACATAGTACCTTCCTAAGAGAGGCTTTTGTCTAGTACAAAATTAGTTTAAATCACGGGCTGCTCGATTGAAACTTACCTGTAAACTCAGCGTTTCTGACCTTCGGTAATATGTTCTTCATTGGAATTGTCTTGGATGATTCTCAAAAAGAAAAAGCGCCGAAATAGTTCCGCATCGTTAGTGATATTTTCTCCCCTGCGGTTAAACTGTTTTTCCGAATCTGGGATTCCGCTTAGGGTCCGAAACACCTTTTTGAGCGTCTGAGGTCGGATTCTCGATAGCAAGGACAACGTGGTTTTTCCGTGTTGCAAATTCCCCCGTGGCACTGCTTCGCCGCGTTTTGTACGGATAATGGAAGAAGATCCTCAAATTTCGGAAGAAGAAGCCGAAGACCGGGAATGGATCGAATCACTAGAATACGTGATTGAGAACTCCGGGCGCGAGAGGGCAGCTGAACTGCTCAGAAAGCTCAGGATTTACTCCCAGAAAAAAGGCGTGCAGGTTCCCTACGCCGCGAACACCCCTTACGTGAACACCATTGCCCTTGAGGACCAGCCGCCTTACCCGGGCAACTACGAAATAGAGCGCAACATAAGAAGCATAATAAGGTGGAACGCCATGGCCATGGTCGTGCGCGCAAACAGGATAAGCGACGGCATCGGAGGACATATCTCAACCTACGCCTCGGCCGCCACGCTCTACGAGATAGGGTTCCACCACTTCTTCAGGGCAGGCGACGAGAACCGGGAAGGGGACATGATCTACTTCCAGGGACACGCCTCGCCGGGCATATACGCAAGGGCGTTTCTCGAAGGCACGGTCTCTATCGAGCAGATGCGCAATTTCAGGAGGGAGCTCGGCGGAGACGGCCTCTCCTCCTATCCCCACCCCTGGCTCATGCCGGACTTCTGGGAGTTCCCGACGGTCTCGATGGGACTTTCTCCCATAATGGCGATTTACCAGGCCCGTTTCAACAGGTACCTAGAGGACAGGGGTCTAAAGCCCCGCACCGACGCCAAGGTGTGGGCCTTTATCGGGGACGGGGAAACCGACGAGCCCGAAACCCTGGGAGCAATCACCCTCGCGTCGAGGGAGAGGCTTGACAACCTGATATTCGTGATCAACTGCAACCTCCAGCGCCTTGACGGACCCGTCAGGGGAAACGGCAAGATAATACAGGAGCTCGAAAGAATCTTCAGGGGGGCGGGGTGGAACGTGATAAAGGTTATCTGGGGAGGGACCTGGGACCCGATTCTGGCACAGGATAAAGACGGATTTCTGGTCGAGAGGATGGAAGCCGCCCTTGACGGGGATTACCAGAGGTACACCATATCTCCCGGGAAATACATAAGGGAGCATTTTTTCGGCACCCGCCCCGAGATCCTGAAAATGGTCGAGAACCACACGGACGAGGAGCTTCAGAAACTCGCTAGAGGAGGGCACGACTCAGAGAAGGTCTACGCCGCCTACAAAGCCGCGGTTGAGAACACCGGTTCTCCCACTGTGATTCTCGCAAAGACCATAAAGGGTTACGGCCTCGGGGAAGCGGGGGAGGGCAAGAACATAACCCACCAGCAGAAAAAACTTAACGAGGAAGAGCTAAAGCGCTTCCGGTCCCGGTTCTACATACCGATTACGGACCAGGAAATCAGAAGAGCTCCTTTCTACAGGCCCGCTCCCGACAGCCCCGAGATGAACTATCTCCGCGAGAGGAGGGAGGCACTCGGCGGACCCATCCCGAAACGGATCGTAAGGGCTAAACCCCTTGAGAAGATCCCGGAGAGAGTGTTCGAGGAGTTTAAAAAGGCTTCCGGATCCAAGAGAAAAGTGGCCACGACCATGGTAATCGTCCACATGCTCTCAAGACTCATGCGGGATCGGGATATAGGAGATCTGATAGTCCCCATAGTCCCTGACGAGGCAAGAACTTTCGGGATGGAAGCGCTTTTCCGCCAGGTGGGCATCTATTCAAGCGTGGGACAGCTCTACGAGCCCGTTGACGCGGACACCCTTCTTTACTACAAGGAGGCAAAGGACGGGCAGATCCTAGAAGAGGGCATAACCGAGGCGGGCAGCATGTCTTCCTTCATAGCGGCCGGCACGGCCTACTCGACACACGGCATAAACACCATCCCCTTTTTCATCTACTACTCGATGTTCGGCTTTCAGAGAATAGGGGACCTTATCTGGGCCGCCGCCGACATGAAGTGCAGGGGGTTCATGGTGGGAGGCACGGCGGGGCGGACCACCCTTGCGGGCGAGGGTCTCCAGCACCAGGACGGAAACAGCCATCATTTCGCCTACGTCTATCCGAACCTAAAGGCCTACGATCCGGCTTTCTCCTACTAGATAGCCGTGATAGTCAGGGACGGGATAAAGAGGATGTACCAGGACGGGGAGGAGATATTCTACTACATAACGGTGATGAACGAGCGCTACGTGCAGCCCGCCATGCCGGAGGGGGTCGAGGAAGGTATAATAAAAGGGATGTACAGGTTCGCGTTTTCTTCGCTCAAGGACTCGGGGAAAAAGGTCCATCTTTTCGGAAGCGGCGCCATCATGAACGAGGTTCTCTGGGCGAGGGAGGTTCTTGAGAGCGGCTACGGCATCCCGACCGACGTCTGGAGCATCACGAGCTACAAGGAGCTTTACCAGGACGCGAAGGAAGCGGAAAGATGGAACCGCCTCAATTCCGGAGAGAAGAGAAGAAAAAGCTACATTTCAGAGTGCATGGAAGGGGAAGACGGGGTCTTTGTTGCCGCGACCGACTATCTTAAGAGCCTCCCCGATTCGATTTCCTCCTATTTCCCCAAGCCCCTTGTCTCTCTCGGCACCGACGGGTTCGGAAGAAGCGACACCCGGGAGGCGCTTCGCGACTTCTTCGAGGTCGACTACCGTCACATCGCGATTGCGGCGCTCCATGAGCTTGCGAGGGAAGGCAGGGTTGACGAGGAAACCGTCAGCGAGGCGATAAGCGAATTTGGAATCGACCGGGGGAAGCCCAACCCCGCGGTCACGTGACGAGGAACGTAAGTTGATAGAATTCAGGCTTCCCGAACTTGGAGAAGGAATTGAATCCGGGCAGGTGATAGAGGTTTTCGTTTCGCCCGGAGACAGAGTCACTCTCGAGCAGCCCCTGCTTGAGGTGGAAACGGACAAGGCCGCCGTTGAGATTCCTTCCCCGGCCGACGGAACGATTGTCGACGTGTGCGTAAGCGCCGGGGACACGGTGGAAATAAGCCAGGTACTCGTGAGGATGAACGGGGACGATGAGGGCAGGGAACCCCCAGAGGACGCTCCCGCGGCCGAAGAAGAGGGAAAACCCGCGGCGGCGCAAGCGCCCCTTCCTGAAAAAGAACCCGGAGAGGAGAAAAAACAGGCCACACCACCCCAAACTGCTCCCGCGGACGATATCGCCCCGTCGGGACCTCTAGCGGTGGCGGCGGCACCTTCCGTGAGACGTCTTGCGAGGGAGCTCGGCGTAGAGCTTTCATCCGTTTCGGGAACGGGTCCCCGCGGGAGGATACTTGAGAGGGACGTAAAGGCTCACGCAAAGGCCATAATAATATCCGCTTCATCCGCCCAGCCGGCGACGCCCGAGGAACCCGAGCTTCCCGATTTTTCGAGATGGGGAGAGACTGTTACAGAGAGTTTCTCGACCGTGAGGAAGCTTACAGCCGAGCGCCTTTCCCAAGCGTGGGCGGCCCCGCACGTGACGCAGTTTGACAAGGCGGATGCCACGCGGCTTGAGGAGCTTAGAAAACTTAAGAGAGACAAGGTGTCAGAAGCCGGGGGGAACCTTACTGTAACCGCGATTCTGGTAAAGGCCCTTTCCCGGGCGCTTCCGGAGTTTCCGAAATTCAATTCAAGCATACATATGGGCAGCCGCACGATCGTTTACAAAAAATACATAAACATCGGGGTCGCGGTGGATACGGAAAGAGGACTTCTTGTTCCGGTGATAAGGGATGTCGACAAAAAGGACATAACGCAGATATCGGTTGAGTTAACGGAGATATCTTCTGCGGCGAGGGAGAAGAAGCTCTCTCCTGACAGGCTCAAGGGAGGAAGCTTCACCATAACCAATCTCGGGGGAATAGGGGGGACCTTCTTTACCCCGATTCTCAATCCGCCTGAGGTGGCCATACTGGGAGTCTCAAGATCATCCTTTGAGCCCGCATATGTTGACGGGGAGTTTACGCCGAGGTTCATGCTTCCACTTTCGCTTTCTTACGATCACAGGATTATAGACGGGGCGGAAGCCGCTAGGTTCCTCAGGTGGCTATGCGAAATGCTTGAGCGCTCTCCCGAGAGCATATTCGAAGGGGTGTAACGGGCGATGGAGAGAGTGGTAACGGAAGTAGCGGTAATAGGGGCGGGCCCCGGGGGATATCCCGCGGCGTTTGCCCTCGCCGACAAGGGAAAGAAAGTAACGCTTATAGATCCTGAGCTAAACCCCGGAGGAGTCTGTCTCTACAGGGGATGTATACCTTCAAAGGCCCTTTTGCACGCGGCGAAGGTGGCCGAGGAGGCAAGGGACGCGGCGGATTTCGGCCTTAGCTACGGAGAACCGGAGATCGACCCCGAGAAGCTTTTTTCGTGGAAAGACGAGGTGGTCTCCAAGCTCACGGGCGGGCTTCGCACGCTTGTTAGGGCGAGAAAAGTGAATTACCTGCGGGGAAGGGCGTCTTTTACCTCTTCCGGCACCCTTCGCGTTGTAACGGCTTCCGGCGAGGAGCGGGAAGTAGTGTTCGAAAATGCCATTATCTCCACAGGTTCCGTTTCGAGGAGAATACCGGGAGTGGATTTCGGTTCCCCGAACGTGGTCGATTCCGACGGCGCTTTGTCCCTAGGGGAGATTCCGAAAACCCTGCTTGTGGTGGGCGGAGGTTACATAGGCCTTGAGCTTGGAACGTTTTTCTCTTCTCTCGGCACCGAGGTCACGGTTGTCGAGATGCTTTCCGGGCTCGTACAGGGGGTTGACAGGGATCTTGCGGCGGTGCTTAAAAAGAGGCTCGATCGGAAATTCCGCTCCATAATGCTTGAAACAAAATTAGTTTCTATAAGTGAGTTAGACAACGAAGTTCAAGTTTCATTTGAAGTCGATGGGAAAAGCTTCCAGGAGAAATACGAAAAGGTCCTGATCTCGGTCGGAAGAGTACCGAACACGGAAGGTCTCGGCCTTGAAAACACCCGGGTCGAGGTGGACGGGAAGGGCTTTATAGAGACGGACTCCCAGAGAAAAACGGCCGATCCGGCGATTTTTGCAATCGGGGATGTTGCCGGGGAACCCATGCTTGCCCACAAGGCGACGTATGAAGCCAAGATCGTGGCCGAGGTCATAACCGGGGCCAAGACCCACTATGACCCTAGGGCCGTTCCGGCGGTAATCTTTACCGATCCCGAAATCGCCTGGTGCGGGATTACTGAAAGCGAGGCTAGGGAAGCAGGGATGGAAGTGAATGTGTCTAAATTTCCGTGGGCTGCATCGGGCAGGGCCCTTACGCTTAACAGGACCGATGGCCTGACGAAGCTCATAACCGATAAGGGGACCGGGAGGGTGGTCGGCGTCGGAATTGTTGGACCGCAAGCGGGGGAGTTAATATCGGAATCCGTGCTGGCAATTGAAATGGGCGCGACTGCTGAGGATATAGCTTTTTCAATACATCCTCACCCAACCCTGACCGAGACCATTATGGAAGCGGCAGAAGGCATATACGGGGCAAGCACTCACATTATGAAAAGGCGTCCGAGAAAGAAGTCACGGTAGGTATGGCACAGAAAAGCGCCTCGACATTATCAATCTTGGAATGCAGGGAAGACGCTGCGGCGGGGCTCCTGACGCGAACCAGAGGCATGTGAACTGACCTTTTTTATGACAGCTTTGAGAAGGCGTGTGCGTATTCGATGCGCGCTCCCTTGAAGCCTCTTCCCGCGAGAGCCAGTCCCATCAGGTAAGGTCCGGCATATCGGCATGACATGTTCTTTACAGTCTCTTGGCTGAATCCAAAACGCTGGTAATAGGGCGGGTCGCCAAGTACTACGACCGCCGTCCAGCCATCATCCCTTGCCCGTTTGAGCCCGTCCTCGATCAGGGTAGCGGCAATCCCCCGGCGGCGTCTGCTCTCTGTAACTGCGACCGGACCCAGGGCCAATGCGCCGGATGGCGCGAGCAGTTTGGAGAAAAGGGCCTGGCCGATGACTTCCTCAGCTTCTACGGCGACTAGGGAGAATACCACATCGCCGTCTTCCCGCAACTGTCGCACGAGCTCCGCTTCAGAAGGAGAGGGGAAGGCCTCAAGCAGAAGTTCTTCAATCCCCTCCAGGTCACTGTTCATTTCAATCCGTATGAGGAAATCAATCATCCGAGGTTCTTCTAGGCTTGAATAGCATACCGGAGACAAGAAATTAGCGGAACAGAGCCTTCAAGGGGTTATGTTAGCCCCAGATAATGAAACAAAAGGGTGTGATTTTTTCCGTTGGTTGCCCGAAATTTCCTCGTTGCGTACAATTTCCCGCAACCAAACTAAGGAGAAAACTATGTGGATTTGGATAAAAGAAAACACCGGAATTCTCACATTGATTCTCGTTACAATCAATGTCTTCGTTGGCATCACAAAGTTCTGGCTTTTACGGTGGCAAGGGTATGAACGAGGACAGGACCTGCGAGACCTTTTATTTTGGCAAGAAGTTGAAAGAAGAGGTCATGGTACTTTTGAGCAAGAAAAGGCTTGGAAAGGAAGCAAACATAAGTGGATTAAAAGAATTTTTAAAAGAACCTTTGACTAGCATTGTATGTTATCCCCTCCCCGTTTTTATTGACAATGCGGAGAGAAGGTGTAGAATTTAACCTTCATTTTTTAAACCCCGGAGGATTATTATGGGCCTTAGAACGAAATCGGCGCAGAAAAAGCATCGCCAGAACCTGAAAAGACGGGAGAGAAACAGGTTCGTAACGTCCACCCTTAAAACCAAGATAAAGCGTTACTCGGAAGCTATTGGAAGCGAGGATCTCGAGAAATCGCAGGCTCTTCTCAAGGAACTGGTTTCCCTTACCGACAAGGCCGCCACGAAAGGGGTTATCCACAAGAAAAAAGCCTCAAGATACGTATCGAGGTTCTCAAAGAAGCTTTCAGATCTCAGCCAGAGCGCTGGCTCCTAGGTTTCCCGCGAGCAGATTCCAAGAAGGAGTTTTTCAAGAAGTACGTAGTTATCCCCGGAACTGTTCTTGATTCCGAAGTCCGTTTCCTCTATGAGCCCAAGTATCCTGCCGAAATCGTTTTCCCTGAAGTTGCGCACGCTTTTTTTAAGGTAAAAGACGGCCCCGCGGGACGTTTTTATGGCCTTGGCGATGGCTTCATCGGATTTCCCTTCCCGAAGATGCTGCGACACCTTGAATATCTGGCGGAATCTCCAGGCTATCATATAGAGTATGGAGAGGGGGTCCTCCCTGTTTCTCTCAAGTTCCCGCAGTATCCTGAGAGACCCCTTGAGGTCCCTGTTTGAAAGAGCGGTCGAGAGGGAAAACACGTTCTCGGTGCTGCGTTTCTCGATAAGCCCCCTTAACTCCTTCTCGCCTACGGGTTTTTTCCCGTCAACGTAGAAGGATATTTTCCCAAGCTCGTTCTTAATCATGTTCATGTCTTCGCCGAGCATGGTTTTTACGAAACTCACCGCCCCGGGAGTAAGGGAGATCCCGAGTCTTTGCCCGAGGCGTCTTATTTCCTGCTCGGGTTTGCTCCCGCCGTCAAGATCGACAAGCTTTATACCTTTTGCGGGCTTTGTCTTGGCCTTCCGGGTCCCCCCGGAGAGCAGGACCAGCACGGAGGAAGAGGCCGGGGCCCCGGCGTATTCGTTTAGAAGATCGAGATCGTCTTTTTTAAGGTCGTCATATCCCTTCGCCACGATCAGCTTTTTCTCGTGGAACATGGGGAGAGTCCTCGCGTCCTCGACTATTTCCTGAAGGGACGTATCGTCGAGGTTTTTGCTCTCAACCAGCAGCTTGGGAGAGTCCGCCGAGAGTTCCTTCTTAAGCTCCTCGATAAAGTCCTCGACGAGAAGAGTCTGCGTGCTTTTAAGTACGGTGACCGGATGGATGTCGATGCTTTTCCCAGAAGGCACGACCTGTTTTTCTCCCTGGCCGAGGGGGCTTGCGGGCGGGACCCTATCGGCTGTTTATTTCAAGCTCGCTGAAAAAATATCTTATTTCGTAGGCGGCCGATTCCGGAGAATCTGACCCGTGCACTATGTTCTTTTCTATGCCAGACGCGAAATCCTTTCTTATGGTTCCAGGGTCCGCCTGCTCGGGGTTCGTGGCGCCCATGATCGCTCTTGCCCTGGATATGGCGTCTTCCCCCTCAAGAACCATTACCACGCACGGTCCCGAGGACATAAAGTCCGTGAGGCTTGAGAAAAAAGGTCTTTCCCTGTGCACGTTGTAGAACCCCTCTGCCTGTTTTTTTGAAAGGTGTATCATCCTGAGCGCGACGACGCTTATCCCCTTCTCCTCGAACCTTCGAAGAACTTCACCGATGAGGTTCGCTCCGACTCCGTCAGGCTTTACTATTGACAATGTTCTTTCCATCTCTTGCCTCCGTGTTTATGTGGTTCTAGTGACTGTCTGATTATCAGCTTTGCGGCGGGGGTTAGAACGGCACACGCCGCTTCAAGTGGACTATATCTAGTATTCCTTCTCAAGCTTCCCTACCAGGTTTTTCCTTCTCCTGCGGCTTTTTATCCTGAGATACACCTTGTGCTTCAGATCAAGAGTGATCGGCAGATGAAATTCCTTGCTTACCATCTCGCAGAGTTCTTTTCCCTTGATGCCGGGCTTCTGGGAGATCGCATCGTTTATGAAAGATCTTATTTTCCTTTTCCGGGCACCCTCCGCCTTGTCTATGATCTCGTCTCTTTCCGAGGCGCTTAGGTTTTTCAGATAAGCGATTACCTCGGACCTGGTAGGTTCGCTTCTTTCGCTCCGAAACCTTTCTATCGCTATTCTTATAACTTCGCTTGAACTTACGTCCTTGCTGTCCGCGGTGGAGCATACGTAGTCATAATCACTTTCGGGAATCCTGAAACTCACAAGCTTGTCTTTAACTTTGGAAGCCATAAGTCACTCCGGAAAACCGGATTCCAGGCCATTAAGCGGAATCCGCAACAGGTAATCCCGCCTCCGGTTTCGGAACTAGATTCTAATTATTACGGTATTAAGAATCAAGTATTATATAGTTTTCAATGCATGTTTGGAATTCCGTCTTTGGTCTGTGGAGATTAACTGCTCTTCTGTGACAAAAGAAACAAGAACTTCCCTGCAGGCGAAACAAAGGGGCGGTCTGATTATGACGCTGAAATCGGGATTGCACTTCACTGAGCGAAGCGGGACGAACAAGTTTCCCATCGGAGTTCTTTTTTTTCTGCTGACCGTTTTTCCTGCGGTTCCCTATAGCGGTGCGGTTACGATCAAGGCGATATACGCTGACGTTCCCGGAGCGGGGTTTAATGATACGACAGGGTTTACGGATGAGGAAAGGGCGCTGCTCGCCGATAACGGCAATAACGCGAGCACTCTCGGGGAAGCGAGAAAAAACGCCTTTGAGCACGCCGCCGGTCTGCTTGAACGGAAGTTGCCGGGTCAGAACACGATCCGGATCGAGGTGTCGTTCGGGTTCTTTGAGGATGAAAACACGGTTGCCACGACTTATATGAGAAACCCCGTAAGCTTCGGTCCCGAAGAGCTGCTGCACATAGCGTACCCGCCGGCGCTTGCGGAGAAAATCGCGGGAAGGGCTTTAATAGATGAATCTGTGGCTCACTTTATAGTGAAATTCTCAAGGCACCTGGACTTCCACTACGGCTTTCACGGGGAAACACCGCCATTTTCAATAGATTTCGTCGCCCTCGTCACGCACGAAATTATTCACGGGCTCGGCTTTCATTCCTCCCTTGAGGAAGATGGCTCTTTTCCAAGCGCAACCCTTGATGTGACTGGCGGAACCCGGAGTTTTTCACTTGACGTGCCGGAGTGGCAGAGAATCTACGACGTACAGATGTATTCGGAGGAAGACCGTGAGTTTATCGTCGACCTTGAGCCGCGGGACAGGGAGCGGGCCATTACTTCTGACACCGGTCTTCTGTGGGACGGAACCGCGCGGCCCGGAGCGGAAAATTCGTGCAGCTACGGACAGCGCATGGCCGAACTTAAATCTACGGGCGTAGCCCCGGACGGAAAACCTCGGCTCCACGCTCCCCCGACTTTTGAAGAGGGCAGCTCCATAACCCACGTTCATACGGACGCGGAGGATATCATGGAATACCTCTACCCCTTTCCCGTGGAGATGGACCTTAGTCTTGCCATGCTTAAGGACATGGGCTGGGAAGTAAGCGACGGAGGCTTTCCGCCTTCCTGCGTGCCGACCGGAATAAGCGTTACGCCGACTTCTGGACTTGTGACCACGGAGGGGGGTGGGATGGCCGCGTTTCAGGTGAAGCTCGACTCAGAACCGATAAGCGAGGTCATAATTCCCCTGCGAAGCAGCCATCCGTCTGAGGGAACGGCCGACACCCGGGCGCTTTCGTTCACGCCCGATGACTGGGAGATTGCGAAGACCGTGACGGTAACCGGCATGAACGACAGCGACGAGGATGGCGCCAGGCGCTACGCTATCGTGCTTGAGCGGGCGCAGAGCAGGGACAGATTCTATGACGGCTTTGACCCTGACGACGTGTCATTAACCAACCGGGATAATGATCCGGAACCGGATACCCCTTCGCCGGGTTCCATGCCGCCACAGGGAGAGGAGACGGGACAAGGCGGCTCCGGATGCGCAATCGCCGCGGAAGAGCAGGCGCGGGATACGTCTCGAAGTGGGGTGCTTGCCCGGTTTTTGCCCGCTGCGCTCCTTGTTTTCGCAATTTGGTGCAGAAGCCTGCGAAGAGAAAAGCGGCACCTCATCTGGGGGAATTCTCTCCCTGATTAAGCGAATTCCCGCTAGTGTGGACAACCCTTGTTTCCGTGCTGTATAATGTTGCCCCAAGAGCTTTGGGAAGAAAGAGGAATTAGCACGAAAAGCTTGGCTGTATTAACCTGCTTTCCCCTTCTCTTTTTTAAATCATATCCGCATCTTACAATCATTGGAGGCAACATAAATGGAAAGGTTTGTTATTCCCCATCAGCATGAAATCACTAAAGAGGACAGAAGAAGGCTGAACGGCCACGGTTCTCTGATTCTATGGTTCACCGGGCTTCCGAGTTCCGGAAAATCCACTCTTGCCAACGAAATCGAAAAAGAACTCATACAGCGAAACCACCGCACCTACATACTGGACGGAGACAATGTCAGGATGGGCCTCTGCAAGGATCTTGGTTTTTCCGCCGAGGACCGCGAGGAGAATATAAGGAGAATAGGGGAGGTGTCGAAACTTTTCATGGACGCGGGAGTTCTTGTCCTCTCCGCCTTTGTTTCTCCTTACCGCGCCGACCGTGACGCGATAAGGGAGCTTGTTGAGGAAGGAGAGTTCGTCGAGGTATTCGTCGACTGCTCCGTTGAGCAGTGCGAGCAGCGGGACGTAAAGGGGCTTTACAAGAAGGCGAGAGAGGGTGTTATAAAGGGATTTACGGGAATTGACGATCCGTACGAGGAGCCCTCAAGCCCAGAAATCGTGGTCGATACGGAGAAACACACAATCGAGGAGTGCAAGCAGCAGATACTCGATTACCTGGTCGCGCGCGATGTGGTGAACATGGGATAGGGGGAATCCGGGCACCGTCTCTGTCTGGCCGCTTCTTTTATTCGCGGTTATAGATCATAATAATAGGATTGAGTTAAAGTTTTTCTCGGAAACACGGATGTCTGTTTCAAACAATGAATCGGGGTCTTCTCCTTCAATGAGTCCTGCAGAGCTGATCTGCGGTATTGCGGAGAATTCAAGAAAAGCCTCAAGAACCCTGGCTTCCGCCCCGTCTTCCAAGAAAAATGACTTTCTCCTGCGCTTCGCGGAACTTCTGGTAGGGGAAACCGATAATCTGCTCTCGGAAAACGCGAAGGATGTTTCCGACGCCGAGGAAAAAGGTCTCTCGGCCGCCCTCGTGGACCGCCTGAGGCTTAACTCCTCGAGGATAAGTTCCCTGGCCGACGGACTGCGGGAGATAGCGGAGCTTCCCGACCCCGTGGGCAAGATATCGGCAAAGTGGGACAGGCCGAACGGGCTTTCCGTCGAGAAAAAAAGAATTCCCCTGGGCGTTATAGGAATTATCTATGAGTCAAGGCCGGGCGTTACGGCCGACGCCGCGGGACTCTGCGTTAAATCCGGCAATTCCGTAATTCTCCGCGGCGGTTCGGAAACGATAAGATCGAACCTCGCCATCTCCCGGCTCATGGCCGATTCCCTCTCCCAAAGCGGCCTTTCGCCGTACACAGCCCAGGTCGTCCCGGTCGCTGACAGGGATGTCGTGACCGAGATGCTCAAGCTTGAGGACAAAATAGATCTCATTATTCCCAGGGGAGGGGAGGGGCTTATAAGGTTTGTCGCAGAGAACTCAAGGATTCCGGTTCTCAAGCACTACAAGGGAGTCTGCCACGTTTACGTGGACGAGCATGCGGACCTCGGGATGGCCGAGGAGATCTGCCGGAACGCGAAGGTCCAGAGACCCGGCGTGTGCAACTCAATGGAGACAATGCTTGTGCACTCCTCCGTGGCGCGTGATTTCCTGCCCGTTGCGATAGAGAGGCTTGAGGAAGAAGGAGTCACAATAAAGGGCTGCGAGAACACCAGGAAACTTGTTCCCCACGTGGCTCCGGCGGAAGAAGAGGACTGGTACGAGGAGTATCTTGACCTTGTCCTTAACGTAAGAGTCGTTTCGACGATTGACGAGGCTATAGACCACATACAGACTTACGGCTCCATGCATACTGACGCCATAGTTACGAAACACGCTGAAAACTCTTCGAAATTCATAAAAGAAGTGGACTCCTCCGCGGTCATGGTCAATACGTCGACCAGGTTCAATGACGGTTTCCAGCTGGGTCTTGGCGCTGAAATAGGCATAAGCACTTCAAAACTGCATGCGTTCGGCCCAATGGGGCTTGAGGAACTGACCACTTCGAAATTCGTGGTAACGGGAACTGGTCAGGTAAGAAACTGAACCTTTCGGTAGCTCGGGGGGATTTTCGCGGATTTGCCCGTTCCGCGAAGCTATGGCTGGGGGCTTTGGAAACAGATGCTTGTTGAACTCAGGCTTAAGAATTTTGCCATAATAGACGAAATTTCCATCAATTTCGGGGCAAATCTGAACATAATTACCGGAGAGACGGGCACTGGGAAATCCCTGATTGTCGATGCCATAAACGTAATCCTCGGTGACAAGTTTACTGCGGACCACGTAAAATCAGCCGACAGGCAGACATCGGTAGAAGCCCTTTTCGAGGTTCCCGGCGATTGCGGTATCGGGGAAAAGCTTGAGGAGCTGGGTATCGGGGATCAGGAGGGCGAGCTTCTAATAAAAAGGGTTTTTAACCCGGGCGGGAGGAACAGGATTTATATAAACGGTTCGATGGCGACGCTCGGGACGCTCTCTCGGGTGACCGACGGGCTTGTTAACATGTTCGGTCAGCATGAACACCAGAGTCTTCTTAAGAAAAGCAATTATTTAAGTTATATAGACGCTTTTTCTCAACTTGAACATGAAGTCTCCGAATACAAAGCCTCCTACACAGAACTCGTCCGCGCGGAGAATGAACTTGAGGCGCTCAGGAAAAAAGAGCAGGAAGGGACGGAAAAAGAGGATTATCTGAGATTCCAGGCTGAAGAGATAAAAAAGGTTTCCCCGGCGCCGAACGAGGATTCCGAGCTTGAGGCGGAGAGGGTGAGGCTTGAGAACTCAGAGAGGTTCTCATCTTCGCTCGCAAGCGCGACCGGGCTTGTGTACGAGGGAGAGAGCTCGGCGGTTGGTTTTCTAAAGCAGGCCCTTTTGGATCTTGAGCGGGTTTCAGACCTTGATTCATCTCTCGGGGAGCTTCGCGACAGGATCGCGGCCGTACTCATAGAGACCGAGGATGTCTTCTACGGTCTGAGTGAATTCGCGGGAAAGATAGAACACAACCCCCAGAGGCTTGAAGAGGTGCTCTCGAGGCTTGAAGAGATAAGCAGGCTTAAGCGAAAGCACGGGGATTCGATCGAGGAGATAATAAAAAAGCAGCACGAGATCGAATCCGAGCTTGAAGGCCTTTCGAATTCGGCAGAGAGGCTTGAGGAAGTCGAGCGAAGAAGGGATTCCCTGAGGGAAGAAGTTTCCGCTGTCGCCTCTTCAATATCGGCCGCAAGAAAAGCGGGAGCCGGGCGGCTTCAGGATCTTTTCTCCGAGCAGGCAGAGTCGGTCGGGCTTAAAAACGCCCGTTTCGAGGTGGAATTCTCGGAAAAGGACCTCTCGGGGGACGGCAAAGACAGCGTGCAGTTCCTTTTCTCAGCCAACCCGGGGCAGCCCCTCAGGTCCGTTAACAGGGTCGCTTCAGGCGGAGAACTCTCAAGAATAATGCTTCTGCTTAAAAGTTTCGTTTCCACCGGTGATGCCGGATCGATCTTCATATTCGACGAGGTGGATGCTGGCATAGGGGGAGTTGTTGCTGAGAGCATAGGAAGAAAAATAAAAAATCTCTCGGATCAAAGCCAGGTAGTGTGCATAACGCACCTTCCTCAGGTTGCGAAATTCGCTGACACCCACCTACTTGTGGCGAAGGAGTTTGGCGACGGTGAAACGGATGTCTCGGTTGATGTCCTCGGTGAGGAGGAGAGGGTAGTGGAAATTGGCAGGATGCTCGCTGGAGAGAGTGTTTCTGAAAAGACTTTTGAAGTTGCCCGTGAGCTTATAAAAGGAGCCGTTCACGATAATCTCTTGTAAGGAGATTTCATATCCCTATTGCTCGAAAATCCTTTATATCTATCGAAATATGCTATATAAACTCCAGTTATGTCGAATTTCCGTGTTTTATCTCTCATAATATCGAAAACTATGTTACTGGCGTTAGGAATGTCGAAAACCGGTTACACAGTTTGCGCCGTGAGTCGGGTTGAAGAAATCGTGTGGGTAAACAGTTTCAACTCTGGAAAAGGTACAAGACACATCTGTTCAGGCGAAAGCCAGAATCTGACCCCGTAAAACCCTGTCTCGCGTCTTATGAGAAACGCGGACTAGCTGAGCGCTTTTGCTTCATACGAGCAGAAAACCACCGCGGTGAGAACCGTCGTCCAGAGCCCGTTTTTATCTCCTACCGCGGTCTGCGTTACGTTTCTGCTTTTTACCTTGTGCCCGCTTATCTCCCATATGTCCTTCTGCTCGTCGTAACTTTTATCGGGGTCAAAGGGGGCGTTAAGCGTGGTGGCGAGCATGTAGGCGGCAAGATCCTCGGCGTATTCTCCCGCGAGGGTCTCTTTCTGCCCGTAGCTGTGGTGTTCCGAGATGTATCCGTAGTGCGTTTTATCCTTAGGGATCGCGAGGCCGGTGGATGCGGCGATGAGCCTGCTGGGCTCGTTTGTGGAATTCTCGCTCATTACCACAAACGCTATCTGCCCGGGGGAGAGCATGGTGAGTCCCTGTTTTCTGCTTACCAGTTGACAGCCTGGGGGGAATATGCTTGAAACCTTGACCAGATTGAACTGTGCGATACCCGCGTTCCTTAGAGCAAGCTCAAAGCTTGAGAGCTTTTTCTTATGCTTGCCCACGCCCTTGGTTACAAAAGCTTTTGTAGGGGTCAATCCACCACTCCTTATAAGCCTGCATTCAAGTTATATTTACGGGGTGGTTTTGTCAAACGAGGGAAATTACAGCTACACAATTTCCCAGTGTAAACGCGCCGAACGGGGTTCTGGAAAAAACTCATCCCACCGACGGATATGGTGAAACCGGAATCCCCGCTGCCGAAGCATGAAAATCTTTTTGATAATCTGTTTTCCAACACTCTTACCCAAGAGCAAAGATTATGATTCGTTTAGATGGGAAAGCGGAGAAGATGGACTCAGACGATAAATTTTATATCTGTCTTTCGAATACCGTGATATTTACTTTATATGAAAATTTGACAAAGCGAGGATATTTACCATAATGGTAAGTAAGAAAATTGTAAGTCTATACGGTGGCGAGTTACCGGAAACTGGTCAGAGAAGAGAAATAAAAGGCGGGCCTTTATATGATAGAGGCCATGTTCTGGAGTTGCTGGATAAAGAGGAAAATATACACGCTTGGACCCGTAAATGCAGGAATGATCTTCAAAGTTGGGGATTTGATCCAGAAGACATTGTCGAGTTAATAAGTATGAGTCTTAGTGAAGGGAAATTTTTAGGTTCCCAATGGTGTGAGCAGGAAGAAAACGGTCCGTGGGCGGCCTGTGATGCATACAGCATATTTAGATTGGAGTGGAGTGAAGTGGCTCACAGAAAAATATCAACTGAATATTACGTCAAATTTGCCATTAACAAGACGGGTAAGCTGCTTTTAATTGTATCTTGCCACCCGTCCAGTTTTCGGTAGGGGAGAGGAAAAATGAAAAAAGATTTGCGGTGCCCGATTTGCGAAGAAGGCAATCTGAGTGAGAGGGTTGGTAAAAATCGCGTGGATTATAAGGGCAAGGTCACTGAATTAGACTCACACTTTTCCGTGTGTGACTCTTGTGGTTCCGAGCAGGCCAGCGCTCAGCAGGTGCGTATGAACAAACGGTACATGGTAGCGTTTAAGAAGCAGGTCGACGGACTATTGACAGGCTCTGAAGTCAGATCTGTCCGGGAGAAACTGGGACTTACACAATCGGATGCCGCCAAGATCTTTGGCGGGGGCCCAGTCGCGTTTTCGAAATATGAAGCCGATGACGTTACCCAGTCGGAAGCAATGGACAAACTGCTGTGTGTTGCCATGGAAGTTCCTGGGGCGTTTGATTATCTAGTGAAGCGGATTGACTGCTACAAGAAAACGGGGGAACCTCGTTCGTACTACGACCAGTATAAGGCTTTGACTGAGGTATGAGTTGATGACCCTGAGTACCGCGACATAAGCGTTAAGATGTTTCGTATACGGAGTTTGTAAAAGCCCTCAAACGGGGGTGAACCGCGATGAAATTCGGAGCGCATGTTTCAATAGCCGGCGGGATTGAGAATGCCCCGCTTAGAGCCGGGCAGCTCGGGTGCGAATGTTTTCAGATGTTTACCCGCTCGCCAAGAGGCGGCAGACCCCCGGAGCTTGAGGATCGCCTGCTCGAAGCCTTTTTTCTTAACTGCTCCGAGGCCTCCATAAGCGATTACTACGTTCACACCCCCTATTTCATAAACCTGGCTTCCGGAAAAGAGGACCTGAGAGAAAAAAGCGTTGCTCTGGTAAGAGAGGAGCTTGAAAGATCAAGCGTCCTGGGGGTGAAATACATGATGACCCATATAGGAAGCGCCAAAGATATCCAAAGAGATACAGCGATAAACAACGTGGTTGACTCCCTTTTGAGGGTTCTCGAGAACTACAGCGGCAAAACTCAGCTTCTGCTTGAGAACACTGCGGGCCAGGGGCATACCATAGGTGCTAGCTTCGAGGAGATCTCGCTCATACTGAGGCACGTTGCATATGACGGTCTCGGAGTCTGTATAGATACCGCCCACATGTTCGCTTCCGGCTACGATATAAGGACTTGTGAGGGCGTAGAGGAACTGGTAGAGAGCCTCGGCGCCGCGTTTGCCCCCGAAACGGTGAGACTTGTTCACGCAAACGATTCCAAGGTCGAGTTCAATTCCGGCAAGGACCGTCACGAACATATAGGAGAAGGGAAGATAGGAATCGACTGCTTCAGCGCTATGATCGGAAACCCGTTTTTCGAGGATCTTGATATGATAGTGGAAATGCCGCCCCCCGAAGTGGCAAAGGACGTCGCGCTTCTTAAGGAACTGAGAGACGGAGGCATCTGATTTCAGGGCGATAACGAAAAGCCTCTTTCATCTGTCCGTTGACCGTCAACGTAAATACTGTTTTTCTCGTCAATTGCCACCCTTGCGTTTGCGATCAGGTCATGGACCACGAAGGGAAACAGCTTCCATTCTCCCTGTTCTCTGATTTTCTCCTCCATCGCCTCCACGTCCCCGACGGCGAAGTCCTCAAGGGATATATCGGCTGACTGGGCGATCACGGTTCCGAACCTTGTTTCGGGGTTGTTTTCAAGGTAGACGGTGCATCTTATGGTTTTCTCCCCGCTCTCTAATGCTTGGACGCACGCGATTTTGCCTCTTACGAGGTAGTTCTTTGTTGTGTCTCCCGGGTAGAGGTTTAATATTCTGTTTGCAAACCTTTCGGTGAACAGACGGCTAAGCCTTCTTCTGTATCCCGCCAATACCACGAGATCGGGCTCAAAAAGCCCTTCGATATGCGAAATCACTGCCGAATCGTAAAGAATCCGTCCGCCTTCATCCGAAGGGGGCTTCCCAAGACCTTCGAAGAATTTCTCGGAACTTATGGAGGAGATTTCGATCTTTAGCGCTTTCGCCTTTGCGAGAACCGGGGCCTCGGGGTCATTTGAAAAGACATGCTCTATGGCTCCATAGTTTTTTCCGCCGTTTTGCTCAAGTTCCATCTGCCTTGAGTGTATTTTCTCGAAGTTTGTTCCTCTGCCCGAGGCAAGAACGAGAATTTTCATCGGCCGGCCGATGTCTGAGTAAAGTGGCGTTATTTGCATTGATTGCTTTATCGTTTAATTTTTATGCGATTTCACGTAAGTGTGACGCAGTATGACAGAAAGCAGAAATCTGATCATGAGAATCATTACGGCCGTTGTGGCCGTACCAATACTTCTTCTCATATTTTACCACGGGGGAGTGTATTATCTCGCCCTTATGTGTCTGATTGCGGCCCTGTGCTCCATTGAGTTCTTCGCGCTTGCGGATCCGGATATCCGGAAGTCGAGAAAGATTTATATCACGGCCATTTCCCTGCTTCTGATCATAAGCGCGTTTTTCGACTTCATGCTAATGAGCCTTTTTTTCACCTTTCTGATATTTCTCTCCATAATACTCGAATTCCGCAAAAAGGACTTCAGCGACTGCCTGCAGGACCTTGGCATGACCCTTCTGCCGCTTATATATTTCGGCTGGATGCTTGCCCACGGGGTGTTGCTGAGAAATGTCTCGGGTGGAGTGGACCTGGGGGACTACGGTTTCTTCAACGGGGGTCCCGGGGATGTCGGCTTTTTCCTCGTGGTGCTTGCGGTTTCCTGCACTTTTCTTAATGACGCCGGAGCGTATTCCTTCGGAAAGGCTTTCGGGAAAAAGAAGCTGGCCAGTCATATAAGCTCGGGCAAGACCGTGATGGGGCTCATCGGGGGATTCTTTGTTTCGGTCGTAAGCGCCTTCGTGGTGAATTTCATATTCAGCAGCCCTCTTCCTTCTCTCTGGGTGGTTCTTTACGCGGTAATAATAGCCGCGGCCGCGGTTGCGGGAGACCTTTTCGAATCCACTATAAAAAGAGGGGCGGGGGTAAAGGATTCCGGCTCCCTGATTCCCGGACATGGCGGGGTGCTTGACAGGTTCGACAGCCTGATATTCGTCTTTCCTTGCACATATTATACTTCCCTGATTTTCTTTCGCCTGAGCGAGGCAGGTGCCGTCCTGTAAGGAGGGGTGAAAATGGAAATATCCATAGTGGACAGGGAGGGGTTCATTGACGTTCCCGCTAGGGAACAACTTGTGTCCTTGGTTGAGGAAATACTTGCGTATCTTGATCTCTCCGCCCGAAGCGAGCTCTGCGTCTCACTTGTGAGCGACGGGGACATGAGGGAGCTTAACAGGCAATACAGACAGATTGACACGACTACGGATGTTCTCTGCTTTCCGCAGAAAAGCGATGTAAATCCCGATCTTCTGGGTGATATAGTGATATCCTACCAGGCGGCCCTCCGTCACTCCCGGAGGCTTGAGATCGCAATTGAAGAAGAACTGCGTTTGCTTATAGTCCATGCAGTTCTTCACCTGCTTGGGTTCGACCACAAGAAGAAAAAGGAAAGGGAGACAATGCGGGAGAAGGAAAAAGAGGTTCTAGATTACCTCTCTAAGACATGAGCCACTTTCTTGTCATCCGATTGACAACAAAAAGGGGGATTTTATAAATTTCTCGAGGTTGATTGTGGCTTGTACTTCTAACCCCTTTGAGGAGGTTTAGGAATGGAAAAAACTGCTGTTTACATTGTAAAATTCGACATCTGGCTTCGCAAGGACGGTAAAGCGTGGTCAGCAAAGTGTCCTAGTCTTGATCTTGTAACACAAGCTCCGACAAGAAGAGGAGTTTTAGTAGCCATACAGGAAGCGGTTAGTCTTTGGTTTGAGTCTTGCATTGATCGCAATGTTCTTAATGAAGCACTTGGGGAACTGGGTTTTGACAAGTCCTCTTGGGATGTGAAAAACGACCCATTGCCGAGATCCAACTTTATCGCAATCAGAGAACTGGCACCGGAAGAAATACCGAAAGACAATTTTTCCTTCTCAATCGATTCTCGCAAAAATGATGATTTTTCCGTCGAAGGATCCATTCCCGCTTACTTGGTTAAGGAGCAATTAGGGGAATTTCTCCATGAGGCCGGTTAGATGGAAAGAGCTAGTCAAAATTGCCGAGGACGAAGGTTGGGTTACCAGCGACAAGAAGGCAGTCGTTACATTATGACAAAAGCCGAGGCGTAAATCCTAGGTGGCCTCGGGGATACCCTACCATCCATAAAATGGGAATTATATCGAGAAAGGTCACATTGATTAAGAGGTTTTGACTAACCAGTCCTAGTTTATATACACTGTTCTCTGTGGAGACTCACATTCCACAAAAAGAGGGTAGTCGATGAGTGAGAAGAAAACAGTTTTTATAGACTTAGTTCCTGCCAAATCAGGACTAGGGTGGAAGATAATCAAGGGGAAAGTTCGCCTTTCTATGTCCCTAGCGGGGGAACCAGAACCTATTAAGGAGATAGGAACTCTGATTCTCTCTGAGCAGTCTTTTCATCTAAACACGGGAGAAAATCTTTCCGAGGAAGAAAAGAAAAAAATCCTTGAAACCATCAAACAGAAATTCTCGTTTGATGAAGTCAGACTTGATATGTAAAAAGATTTATAAAATAGCCTTGACTATATTGCGAGTGTGTTAGAAGACATCTTTGCTGAATTAAAAACCGTTGAATTGTGACCTTTCGATATAATTCCCCATAAAATAAATGAAAACAATTCTCATCCTCTTTCTGTTTCTACTACCCATCTCCTCCCCTTATTCTAAAGCAGAAGAAACCGCAGAAGAAAAAAGCTACTACACTAAAGCAAGTGAATATATTGCGGATGCCAAAAGTCGTCTCTTTTCAGAATACTGCGAACGAATTGGCTACATACCTTCTGATGAAGATATGGAGAAAGCTAAGGAAACCATTTTGAAGCTGCCTGAATACTGCCCTGCAATGACAAGTAAGAAATGCCTTCTAGCTGCGGTATCCCTTAGTGTGGGCATTCCATTAGGGGACTATATAGTGGAGTGTAAGAACCAGGCGAAAGAGTGTCTAGATAAGTTTGTTGAAAAAGAGGACTAATGCTGTTTACCTCTTTCTCCTTTTAATTTTCTCGGTCTTCCACCCACCTTTCAACAAAGCTGCCCTGAGTTGTTGCCATGCGGCTTTTCCCTTAGCAGGTCGCCTAGCATAGGGTTCAGCATCAGGATTGTAAATGCGTTCTACTTCTTCATACTCAGGCCAAGCCAGTATAATGAAGCTTAATATAAATCCCATAATTATTGGGAGCGAAACTATGTATTCAGAAGGAAACATTGACATAAAACCTCCCACCGAACCGATAATAACCACAACTAAACTGTGAAATTTCCAATCTTCCATTCCTCCATTTTATCAATCTCCAGTCAGAACTGCAAAGAACCCATTACACATTTGTTATACTTGTGGGGATGGGAATAATTAGGGAGGTGAATCTATCTAATTATCTTAGTAATTCCGAAAAAATTATATAATTGTCCCCCTGATTATCCTTATAGAGATTGACCCAGCTATACAGACCGTAGTACAGACCGCGACCCAGATTGTTCCAGCAACCCCAACTTGATTTTCTTTCCAGGATTGATATATCCTTCCAAAGTAAAAGTGGACCGGTTGTTTAACTGCATTTCAGGAGGGCAAATCTAAATGGAGAATCTAGTTTTTGAAGTTTCTTGGGATGAGGAAGCCGGAGTTTGGTACACTTCGAAAACTTCCATTCAAGGAGCAATGGCCGAGGCTCCGACCCTTGAAGAGTTAAGCAGGAAGCTGTCTGTGATCATTCCTGAAGTTCTAGCGGTAGATCGGGAAACGAAAGCTACACACTCTGTCTTTGCTTCAAGCAAAATGCCCAAAGAAACTCCCTTGCCTTTTATAGTAAAATCTCTGCATTATACACACGCAACTTAGTGGCTAGCTATACTCCCAAGGTAAAGAGGATTTTGAGAAAACACGGAATCCTGAGAATTTATCTGAAACTCAAAAAAGAGGTTGCAAACAATGGCATTAACGCGTAGCTTCAGGAAGATCGTAAAGAAACGTGCGATTAGAGACCCTGAATTCCGCATCGGACTTCTGACCGAAGCGATTGAGTGCGTACTCAATTATGAAATCGACGTGGCAAAAGTATTGCTGCGAGACTATGTTAATGCGACGGAGGAAAAGGCGAGAGGCACCTGATACCTGTTTGCCAAGCAAGCCAAGGCAAGGTAGGGCGTGTCAGTCATCCGGATTCTTTCAGATCTTCCTTAATTTTCTCAATTTCCTTTACTGTAGGCAGGTCCTTCAGGCTCTTAAGGCCGAATGTCTCAAGGAAAAGATTTGTGGTTTTGTAGAGAAAAGGCTTTCCCGGGACTTCTTTTCTTCCCGCAATCTCGATGAATCTTCTATCAAGGAGCATGCTTACGCTGCTTGAGCAGTCCACCCCTCTTATTTTTTCAACCTCGATCTTCGTAACGGGTTGCTCGTAAGCCATAATGGCAAGCACTTCGAGGGAGGCTTTCGAGAGCCTGAACTTCTTTATTTCCTTGTTAAACTCGACTATGTATTGCGAATACTCGGGACGGGTCCTGAACTGATATCCCTCGGCGACGCTGCTTAGGATGAAACTTCGCCCCATCTCCTCCCAGCGCCCCTGGAGTTCGCTTAGGGCGTCGGTTATCTCTTTTTTCTCGACATCCTTCAGGAACTCGGAAATTTCCTGAATGGTTAGGGGATGTTTAGAAACGAATATCAAGCATTCTATTATATTTTCAAGAGAACTTCTATCGTCCATCTTCTTCCCTCAGAATTATCTTTATGGGTTCTTCGAAGGTCGGCTGAAAAACATCCAGGATGCCGTCTTTCAGCAGCTCCAGTATCGAGAGAAAGGTTACCACGAGATTCATGCGGTTTTTATCCCCTTCGAAAAGATCCCCGAAGAGAACCTCTTTTTCCCTTCTCATTATCTCGATTACCTGGTTTTTTCTTTCATCAACGGTGTAAGTCTGCGGAGCAAGGGATATTTCCCTTGTCTCGGCCTTCTCCCTGTCCTCGCATATCTTAGAGAAGGTGTCCACCAGGGACCAGAGGTCGAATTTCACGAATTCCGTCTCTTCTTCCGGTTCTCCGAACATTTCCCTGCGGTCGTAACCCGCCAGGAAAACGTCTTTTCCGAGAATTTCCATCCCCCCGAGCTCCGTCGCCGCGCTTCTGTACTTCTCATACTCAAGCAGGCGCCTTACGAGTTCCTCCCTGGGATCCTCTTCCTCCTCTTCGCCTTCCTCCTTTATCCTGGGAAGAAGCATCCTCGACTTTATGTACCCCAGTTCGGCCGCCATGGCCATGTAGTCCCCGACGATCTCGAGGTTCACGTCCTTTAGGAACTCAAGATATTCAAGGTACTGCTCGGTTATGAGCGCGATGGGTATGTCGTAGATGTCCACCTCGTGTTTCTTTATGAGGTGAAGCAGCAGGTCAAGAGGGCCGTTGAATATCTCGAGCTGTACGCTGTAGGCTGACTGAGGGTCTTCCATTTCTTCGTTCCTCTCGGCAATCACTACGGGTTCATCGCCCGGATCACGATCTCAAGTTCGCTCGGGCTGAAATTGCACATCTGTATAAAGATAACCACAGGAACGCGTATGAAGTAACCCAGGAACTGCCCGCCGAACAGGAAAAAGGCGAAAAGAATGAATATTCCGTAAGTTTCAAATCTTGCGTACCTGTAGGCGAGACTGTCGGGAAGCAGCCCGTAAAGCACCCGCGAGCCGTCAAGCGGCGGAACGGGGATCATGTTGAAAACGGCAAGCACTATCCCTATGTACATGAACCACACGAGCATCCGCGCTGCAACGTCGGCCCCGCTTCCCGGGGGTATGGCCGCGAAGTTCTCAAACAAGGCCTTTAGAATCACAGCCGCCGCAATCGCGGTCAGAATGTTGGATATGGGGCCCGCAATCGCGACCATAAGCATGTCTTTTTTCGGGTTCCTGAAGTTCCTCGGGTCAACGGGAACCGGTTTTGCCCATCCGAAATGCACGATGAAAAGCAGCAGGGTTCCGAGAACATCAAGGTGAACGAGAGGGTTAAGCGAGAGTCTTCCCTGTCTCTTCGCCGTGTCGTCCCCGAGCCTGTAGGCCACAAGCGCGTGGGCGTACTCATGTATGGTAAGGGAAAAAAGGATTACGGGGACCAGTACTATGAGAAATTCGTAGTTCATGTCGATAGTTTACGCTCTTGGATGAGATTTTTCGTGTATGCGTTTAAGCCGCTCCTTTTCAACATAAGTGTATATCTGGGTCGTGGATATGTCCGAGTGACCGAGCATGGCCTGTATTGCCCGCAGGTCGGCCCCCCGCTCAAGCAGGTGCGTGGCGAAGGAGTGGCGAAGCACGTGGGGGGTTATGTGGGAGTGTATGCCCGCGGCTAGGGCGTAGTTCTTTATCATGCGCCAGAAGCGCTGGCGGCTCATCCTGGAGCCGGTTCTGGATGTAACGAAAAGGTACTCCGAACTCCTTTCGCGAAGAAGTTTCGGTCTTGAGTCTGAAAGGTAGTCCCTTACTTTCCTGATGGCGTCGCCGCCTATGGGAACTATCCTCTCCTTGCTCCCTTTGCCGAGGGTGATGACGTAGCCGTGGTCAAGATTGACTCGGTTGAGCTCAAGTGAGACCAGTTCCGATACCCTGACCCCGGTGGCGTAGAGAACCTCGAGCATCGCGCGGTCCCTGAGCGCCTCTGCGGACTTGCCTCCCTCGGGCTCTTGCAGGAGCCTCTCTACCTCTTCCAGCGAGAGAGTGTGGGGGAGGGTTTTTGCGGGCTTGGGAGAGACCGTGTTTCTTAGCGGATCCTCGGTTATGACGCTTTCTGTGAGAAGGAACCTGAAGAACTGCTTTATGGAAACTATGTTTCTCGCCACGCTTCTCGGGGAGAGTTTCTTTTTCCTGAGATGGTCGAAAAAAGCGGCTATTTCGTCTTCGGTTACGGCGGCGGGGTCGGATATACCCCTTTTGTCTAGAAAGGCCACGAGGGATGATATGTCCCTTGAATATGACTGAATGGTGTTTTTCGAAAGGCCCCTGTTCATCGTAAGATATACAAGGAACGAATCGAGGTGCTCATCCATTAATCTTATGTTCCGACCTGCCAGGAACTCAGATATTTCTTCTGTTCGGCCGTCAGGGTGTCTATGGTGACTCCCAGGGTTTTAAGCTTTATCTTGGATATCAGGCTGTCTATTTTCTCCGGGACGTCGTGAACGTTGTTCTCAAGTGTCCCTCCGTTTTTCACCATGTACTCGCAGCAGAGCGCCTGGTTGGCGAAGCTCATGTCCATCACGCTTGAAGGATGCCCCTCGGCCGCGGCGAGGTTTATGAGCCTTCCTCCGCCGAGAACGTTGATCCTTCTTCCGTTTTTAAGCGTATGTTCCTCGACGTATTCCCTTATGGCTCTTTTCGAGGTCGTTATCTCGCCAAGGGCGTCGAGATCAAGCTCCACGTTGAAGTGTCCTGAATTGGCTACGATCGCCCCGTCTTTCATTCTCTCAAAATGCTTTTTCCTTATGACGTGTATGTTGCCCGTAACGGTGCAGAAGAAGTCTCCAAGCGGCGCTGCCTTCTCCATCGTCATTACCCTGAATCCGTCCATGGTGGCCTCGAGTCCCGCAAGCGGCTCAACCTCGGTCACGATGACGTTCGCTCCCAGTCCCCTGGCTCTCATGGCAAGCCCTTTTCCGCACCAGCCGTATCCTGCGACTACGAAGGTCGTGCCGGAGACAAGCCTGTTGGTGGCGCGTATGATTCCGTCAAGAGTGCTCTGCCCCGTGCCGTAGCGGTTATCGAAAAGGTGCTTGGTATCCGCGTTGTTAACGGCGACTATCGGATACTGAAGCACTCCGTCATCCGCCATGCTCTTGAGTCTTATCACTCCGGTTGTGGTCTCCTCCGTTCCCCCGATCACGTCGTCTATCAGGTCTTTTCGGTCCGTGTGCAGCGTCGATACCAGGTCTGCCCCGTCATCCATGGTTACGTGCGGGCGGGCGGCCAGCACTGCGTTTATGTGCTTGTAATAGGTTCTGGTGTTTTCCCCTTTTATGGCGAAAACGGAGATTTTATGGTTCTTTACGAGATGGGCGGCGACGTCATCCTGAGTGCTTAGGGGGTTTGACGCGCAGAGGTAGGCTTCTGCTCCTCCGGCCTTAAGGGTGGTCATGAGGTTCCCGGTTTCCGTGGTAACGTGAAGGCACGCGGCGACCCTTACTCCCTTAAGCGGCTTTTCCTTCTTGAATCTTTCCTCTATCTGCTTTAGAACGGGCATTTCCTGTGCGGCCCATTCGCTTCTCAGTTTCCCTTGGCGGGCAAGCTTTAAGTCTTTTACGTGGTAATCCATTTGTTCCTCCGTTGCTTTTTCGCGGTCGGAAGCCCCGAGCGTGTTTCGGCTCAGGCGTTCTCCAGGGCTTTTTTAAGCTCCGCGACTCTGTCTGTCTTCTCCCATGAGAAAGTTTCCTCGTTTCTCCCGAAATGGCCATAGGAAGCGGTTTTCCTGTAGATGGGTCTTCTTAGTCCGAGATGCGATATTATTCCCTCGGGAGTGAGATCGAAAATCTCCCTCACTGCTTCTGAGATCTTCTCTTCCGCCACGGCGGCCGTGCCGAACGTGTCGATCATTACCGAAACCGGGTCCGGGACTCCGATGGCGTAGGCTAGCTGCACTTCGCAGCGCGAAGCCAGGGAGGCCGCGACTATGTTCTTTGCCACGTACCTTGCCATATAGGCTGCGCTTCTGTCGACCTTGGACGGGTCTTTTCCAGAGAACGCCCCGCCGCCGTGTCTTGACCATCCGCCGTAGGTATCGACTATGATTTTTCTCCCAGTAAGGCCGGTATCTCCCATTGGACCCCCGATTACGAAGTTCCCCGTGGGGTTTATATGAATTTTCGCGTTATTCGAGAGAAGGTTCCCCATACAGTGGTTTATTACTTCTTCCCTGATTCCTCCATGGAGGTCCTCTTCTGAGACGTCTTCAGAGTGCTGGGATGATATTACCACCGCGTCTACTCCGACCGGTTTTCCGTTTTCGTACCTGAAGGTGATCTGGCTTTTTCCGTCGGGTCTTAAAAAGGGCAGGGTGCCGTTTTTTCTTACTTCAGAAAGACGCTTTGCCAGCTTGTGGGCGTAGAGTATGGGGGATGGCATGAATTCCTCAGTCTCATCACACGCGTAGCCGAACATGAGCCCCTGGTCACCGGCCCCTTGCTTGTCCTCGGCCTCTTCTTTGTCGACTCCACGCGCTATGTCCGGGGACTGCTTGTCGATCGTGAGGAGGACTGAACAGGTTTCCGCATCAAATCCCATCGCGCTGTCCGTATAGCCGATCTCTTTTATCGTGTCCCTTACTGTCTGTCTTATGTCGACCTGGGCTTTTGTCGTTATCTCGGCCGAAATCACCACGAGGCCGGTCGTGATCAGTGTCTCGCACGCGACCCTGCTATCGGGGTCCTGCTCGATCATGGCATCGAGTATGGCGTCTGATATCTGATCCGCAATCTTGTCAGGATGGCCTTCCGTTACGGATTCTGAAGTGAATATGAAGTTTTTAGGGGGCATTAGGCGACCTCAAAAGTCCAAGTAATATAATTATTCTGACCTTTCTGTCAACAATCTATTGTTTTGTTAACCGAGGGTTTCGTATCGGGTAAAATACAGAGAAATCCCACTTGCACTCTGCGGAGAAAATGAAATGAAAAAACTCTTGGCTCCTTCGATACTCTCGTGTGACTATCTTCGTCTTGAAGACGAGGTGACCGCCGTCTGCGAGGCGGGCGCCGATCTAATACACGTGGACGTGATGGATGGACATTTCGTTCCGAACATAAGCATAGGAATACCCATAGTGGAGGCGATTGCCCGGATGGAATCGCCGCCCCAGATGGATATACACCTAATGATTGATAGCCCCGAGAAATTTACGGAGAAATTCATAGATGCGGGTTCTCCTCACGTGAAAATTGTCACGGTCCAGATGGAGGCCTGCAACCTTCTCTACAGCGCCCTCTCTTCCATCAGGTGGAGAGGGGTTATGACCGGGGTGGCACTCAACCCCGCAACCCCGATCGGCGTGATCGAGGAAAAGCTGATGGAGCTTATAGACGTGATAGTGATAATGACTGTGGAGCCGGGGTTCGGGGGTCAGAAATTCATTCCCGAGATGCTGTCGAAAATAAAGGACCTGAGGTCTCTTCTTGACAGGATGGGTGGAGATGGAAAGAAACCGCTTATTGAAGCTGACGGCGGGATAAATCTCGGGAACATAAGGGAAGTTATCGAGGCCGGAGCGGACATAGTGGTAACGGGATCCGGAATATACAAGACGGAAAACTATGCCGATACGATGTCGGCCATGCGCGAGATGATGGAGTAGGGGCCAGATCCGAGGGCTGCGTGTTTTTCCGGGGGAAGATGAAGTCTCAAGAGCGAAACTACATAGCCGACATAGAGCGGTATTTTCTCGGGCTTGCGGGAAAGGGTCTTATGCTTTCGGCCAGGGACTACAGTTTTATAAGGGAACTTGGCGAAAGATCCGTCTCAAAGGAAATGGTAATTAAGGCTATAGCCTACGGCTTTGAGCAAAAAAGGCAGAGGGGAGCCCAGGAGCCGAGAGGGCTTTTCAACATAAGGCATGAAATTGAAGATTACCTGAGAATACATTCGGTAGAACGGGAATCGAAACAGGCAACACCCCGGAACGCCGCTTTTACGAGAAGCAGTATAATAGAACAGGTCCTAAAGAGGCTTGACAGGATCATAGTTGAGGAAAAAAGAGAGGATATACGGGGGAAATACGAGGAACTCAGGCGCAGGGTTGGAGAGACGGACGGTGCGGGGTCCGCTAACATATACAAACAGTTTGATTTGTTGTGGCGGGATTTCATTGGGGATGTTTTCTCAGGTCTTTCCACCGAGAGGCAAAAGCAGATAACAGATGCCGCACTAAGCAAGCTTCCCGCCGAGGCGAAACTCTACGACGAGGATGTCAGGAGGAAAACCCTTAACGCTTTCAGGGATGAAATCGTATGCGAGACTTTCGGCATAAATAATGTTTTCACGATGAAGTGAGATGATAGTATGGCTGTAGGATCTCAGAAACGGCGCAAGGCGACCGGTTGCCGGGAATGTTCCGGCAGGGGTTACATGATTTCCCCTGAGAACGGTCAGTACGCCCGCATGCAAGTCTGCGACTGCATCTCCGAATGTAATAACTGCGGGGGGTCTGGAACGGTATTCTTGGTGAATGAAAGGGGCTACAGGTATCTTGAGCGCTGCGGGCTCTGCGGAATAACGAGACTTAAGGTAAGGCGATACAACAACGCGAAAATTCCATCGAAGTACGCGGGTGTTCTGCGTTCAGACGATATAGACCTCCGCGACCAAGACTCAAGGAGTCAGTATACGGCGATGGAATATGTGAAATCGTTTGTTGACAAGTACCCGGATAAAAAAGGCTTTCTGCTTATGGGAGGTCCGGGGGTTGGCAAAACACGCCTAGCAGTAGGGGCCATAGCGGAGCTTACCCTCCAGAAAGCCGTTGAATGTGTGTTTACCGATTTTTTCTTTCTGCTTGGAGACCTGCGGAAAGCCTATTCCGAGGGAATTCCCGAAAACGAGATAATAGGGCCGCTAATAAACGCGGAAATTCTGGTTATAGACGAAATGGGGAAGGGCAAAAGCTCCGAATGGGAGCGGAACATCCTCGATCAGCTCATCTCCAAGCGCTATAATTCCTCGAAGAAAACCCTTGTTACCACCAACTACGTGGCCAAGGAGTCACTGCCTAAAAGATCCAAGAATAAAACGGAAATACTTGAGGAGAGGGTGGGGGAGAGGATAGTTTCTAGGCTTTACGAGATGTGCACCCCGCTTTTCATTGAGGGGAGCGATTATAGAAAAGGAGAAGTCTCGACTTAATCTAGCTTTATTATTATAGCGCGGGAGGAAACCCCAGAAAAAAGGCAAGTCAATGACTAAAATGTTCAAAAAACAGCTTAGTTCTATTATTGCTGAATATGAAGGAGCTCTTTCAAGATCAAGGTTCGATGATGCCTCTGATGTGATTTCTCCCACTCAGATAGCAGCCCTGCAAGCGCGATGTATGGCAGCAATTGAAAGAATTGCCGGCCGAGGTTCTGTTTACTTCAAACAGGTTGTGGAAATCAGCAAGAAAGGGAGTTACACCACATATGATCATACAGCTGAACAAATTGGTGTTGCGAAGGCCCTACTCTTGGACATTGAGAATGATTACCTAAAATCTCATGAGGAAATCATACGTTCTGACTTGTTTGCCGATTACTTAGAAATGGCCGCTCACCTTGAAGAAAGAGGATACAAGGACTCAGCTGCGGTATTAGTGGGTAGTACACTTGAAGCTCATCTGAGAAAATTGTGTAACAAGCATAAAGTGACTTCTGTATCAGAGGTCGGCAAGCCGAAAAAGGCTGATATTACTACTGTCCCAACGTTTTCCTTCAAGTGTTACGTAACTAACTGATTACACACAC
>JAPPAR010000042.1 GCA_026705445.1 Candidatus Dadabacteria bacterium | reverse complement strand
CATGGCTGCTGACCCTAAAAACCCTTCCATATCCCTATGCGGTGAGAAATGCGGGCTAACATCAACAACTTCGACGGAGCCACAGACCTCTTCGACGAAATCATACGCAAACCTTTATACGTCGCAAGTTCATTCATTCCACCTGACCTGGAGATGACAGAGAAAACCTTTTAGGTTTGCGGACAAATTCAATATATCATGTTAAATTTGGCCATATGATAGAAAGGTCAATAACCCACAAGCTAGAAAAACTACTTGAAAGAACCCCGGCTGTGGTTCTCACGGGCCCGAGGCAGGTAGGGAAAACCACCCTGGCCCGGGAGGTCGCCCTCAAGCGAAACGCGGTCTATCTGGATCTTGAGGATCCGCGCGATTTGGCGAGAATCGAGGACATTCAGCAGTTCTGTGAACTTAACGAAGGAAAGCTGATTATTTTCGATGGAGTGCAGAGAGCACCCGGGATTTTCGCCACGCTTCGGGTCATCATTGACGGCTACCGCCAGAGAGGGCTCAGAGCGGGTCACTTCCTGCTGCTGGGACCAGCCTCGATCGACCTGCTGAGGCAGTCGGGCGAAAATCTCGCCGGGGTGATGCCTAAGCTGGCTTCAATGGGATTTTACCGTACAAAGGGCGGAGCCGAGATTGACTTGGTCGTCGATTCAAATAAGGGGGGATTGTGGGCCATAGAAATAAAGCGCGGTTCCGTCCCAAAGCTGTCAAAGGGTTTTCATGCGGCGTGCGAGCACTTAAAACCCTCCCGCAGGTTCGTCGTGCACGGCGGCCGCGAGAGTTTCCCGATCGGCAAAGGAATCGAGGCGCTGAGCCTGCGGGACATGATGGAAGCTGTTTCCGAACTCTAAGGAAACCGCATCTTTCGACACCGCCTTAACAGGCAGGACAAGCAAGATTTTCCTGCACTTGGAACCGGTGAAGCGGATAGGTTGCCGTATTCGGTTAAAGGTAGGCGAATTGCCCCGCCTACATTTTATGCATTCATAATCCGGGTTTGCCGGGGCACGAATCTGGGAGAAATTCCCGTCACCGCCAGCCCATTCTCCAGTCCGCACGGTCTGCTTCCGTTTAACCGTGGCTGCAAAGCGCCTTCAATATTATTGCTGCTTCTGCTCTATTTGCCGGCGCACTGCCCGGAATCTTTGTGCTTTTCCTTCTTGGCGGTCCAGTAGTTCTTCACTTCTTCCTTTGTAAGACTGCCGTTGCCGTCAGCGTCCATCTTTGCAAACTTTTTCTCCACATAGGACATAAACTCAGCCTTTGAGATGACGCCATCAGAGTTTGCGTCTTTTTTCTCAAACATTCTGTCCATTTTAGCAGACTTTCTGGGGCAATCCGCTTTCTTACCACAATCTCCGCAATGGGCCGAGGCAAATGTCGCTCCACCGAGGAACAGAACCGCCAGTACGGAAAACATCAATACTTTTCTCATTACACACCTCCATGTGCTTTGCTGGGTTTGAAACCAATCTACAAGTTTATACGAACGGAAGAAAAAGAGTATTCGCTGGATTCCCGCACAATTCGTTCCGAGTTGAATATGCCTTTGCGCAAGATATATAAGTCAAGCAACAAGTTTCTCTTTCCTCTGAATGTCTTTACTGTTAACCGCGGAGTAATCCTTTACCTCTACCGGCCACAGAGGAACCCGCAACGTGAAGACCACATCGATTTCAAGATTTGCACTGCGGCCAAAAGCATTCGTGTATCCCAGTCGCCACTTGCCGCCAGCGTGTTTTTGCGGGACACGCAACAGCGTAAATCCTTTGTGGCCGCAGACCGCCGTGATTGCCTGTTCAACCTTCTCCCGTTCAGCAAGCATCACGTCGCGGTCCGCGGACCCTATATAGTTCAGATCGATATCAACGGATAACCGCGGTAAGTCAAATACAAACAGATTCAGCGCGGTGCCGCCTTTCAGGGCAACTCGATCCCCGAGGAAGGGATGATTTCGAAAAGCATCCAGCAATCCGATCAGACGGATAACCTTATCCAGCGTTTCCGGCAGAAACCCGCTCGCCGCCGCCTCGGCTTGAAGATCCTAGAGCGAAAGACTCATGCACCCTCCTCCCAGCTACGTTCAATGACTGCTGGCGGCACTACCAATCGCCAGGAGGAAACTAATCTGCCGGACCTTCTGCGACTGCGGTCCAGATAACAAGGCTGCTTGGGTATATGCTTTCGCAAAGCTCTCAGTCGCGCCTCATCCACCATCAGCGCTTCACGGTGCTGTTCGAGAAAAAATCCCACCTTCGCCACCGCCGTCGCACTGCGCAACATCAGGACATAATCGGTGACCCGGTCCAAGTTAAAGTATTCGACCGATTCCAGGGATCGCCACACTTCCTCCCATCCGCCACTCAGGTCAGGACGCACGAGCACGTCGACCATCGTGCGTTCGAGATTGGTGACTCGGATTTGTCCCCCGGCATGTCTGTGGCTCTCTACCCCGAACAGTTCAGCCTGATCAGCCTGCAATGCCTTTGGAAACGCCGCAGCGGTGAATTCCTGGCCCCGGAAATTGAAAGGACGCCCGGGGTGCCGAGAAAGATAAGGAAACCGGCGATGCACCGAGTAGGCCTTGCCATGAAACTGCAAAGCACTGTGGTAGGCCAGCACAGCATCATCCGTCATGTGCGCTCCCAGCAGATACGGGTCGACCTGGTGGCTTTCCGGACTGATTCCCTCCGGTACGACTGCATAAAGGCTGCGACGGATCCGGAGCAGGTGACCGGCGTTGACGTGGTAGGCCAGCAGCGCCTCCCGGGTCTTTGCGCTACGGGGACCACCAACTTCCAGAAATGCCACAAACATCTCATGCCGGAATACCGGGTGGTTGCGGAAAAAATCCTGTACCTTCATCGGACGTAAACTCGTAATTGACGATTCTTGCGTGAACACCTAATCAATTTAGGGGTATGCGTAATGTTTGTCAAGCAAGAGTTCAACAAATTGGGTTTCTTGCCGCTACCCATAATAAAGTGCAGCGTTCATGAACAAACCGTTCGCCTTCAGCGTCCGGCGGCTACGGTCCCGCGAGGCGGTCATTTCCCTTTTGTCTTTCGCGCCACCCAAGTAAGGGCGCCTTTGGTGTCCGACCAGTTTTTTCCGTTAAGGAAGGCATAAGAAATGGCTTCTTCCGGGGAACCCAGGCTGTACTGCGGGGGCATGGAGACGGGAACAGGCGTGGCTCCGGTAAGCAGCTTCGGGACGAAGGGGTTGACTTCAATCGCCTGGTCGAGAATCGATGCTGCGTCCGCGGAATCTCCTTCACGTCTGAACGTCAGAAGCGCCATGTTCCAGTGCCATTCGGCGAAATCCGGTTCCCTGTAGATTTCCAGGAGGTTTTCAACTTCAGAGAGGTCGTCAAGCGCAAACAGCTTGGAGATAAGGTATGACCGCATGCCCTGGTTGTCGTTGGGGTTCAGGCGAAGCATTTCCCTTATGAGGGCAATCGATTCCTCCCGCTCCCCCATATCCCACATTAAATCGGAAAGACCCGCTACGGCTCGCATGTAGGGGCGCGTCGGCAGAATCCTCCAGAAATCCCCGGCGTAATCGGCAAACGCGCCGGGGCCGAGTTCAAGCTCGACGGCCTCTTTCCCCGCGGCGGCGGCACGCTCGTATAACTCGCGCGCCTCAACTATATCGCTGGTTTCATACGCCACATCGATCCAGGCATCGGCGCACAGGTCCGAAACAGCAAGAGCCTTCTTCGCCATGGCGATTCTCTCGCGCATGTCTCCAGACTCCCAAGCATCGTACATGATATCCTGCGCCCGGCGCAGCAGGGCTAATCTGTCAGCGGCGGATGCGGCGCCCTTCCGTGCGGAAGAAGCTTTGCTCCGGGTCTGCGACATCCCGGCTTCTATCAAACGTAAACCCGGCGGGACGGGGACAGTGTCCGCACCGTATCTCGAAGACTTACCGGACACGGTCGCGGTTCCAGCCGACTTTGCGGACATCCGTTTTTCTCGAGGCTTTTTCTTTGCCCTGTTTCTACGGTTCTTTCCCGTCGCCATGCGATACGTTACCCGGTAATGCAGTGAAGAAGATACCTTGGAAAAATTCGTTTTCTTAATGAACCGCTTGTCGGTGTTCACCAAAAACCGTTAGCTTCCCGAGCGTACAGGGTAGAACATACAAAGGACACGGAATGCTCACAGATGCGGATGCACCTCTTTGCGGTTTTACAACTGAAGACTCGAACGGTTGTGGTACGCTCTGACGAACCTAGGTCGCAATTCTATTGCTTGTTTATAATTCGCCACCGCTTCTTCAAGCTTTCCCAGCTTGGCTTCCGCAACACCCTTATTGTTGTAGGCACCGGCGTATCCGGGATTCAATTCTATGGCCTTGTCAAAATCTTCTATCGCCCCTTTGTTCCTGCCCAGATTGAATTTCGTAATCCCCCTGTTGTTATACGCCTCCGTAATAGACGGATTCAGCCTTATAACTCTGTCAAAATCTTCTATAGCTTCTTCGTACCTACCTGAATCGAACTTCACAACCCCTCTCCCAAAATGCGCTTCGGGGCGGTCGGCGTCCAGCTCTATAGCCTGAACATAATACTTCATAGCTTCTTCAAGCCGCTCTTCTTTCAGGCATTTCGACCCAGAAGAATAAAGTTTTTCATAATCCATAATCTTACACTCTAACAACGAGTTCAATCCCGGTCAAGTTGCATCCGCTCGGGAGAAAAAGGCTCGTAATCCCCGAGACGATAATGCTTGATAAAACCATGTATGTCGTTATAGATGCTCTCTTTGTTTATGTTAAAAAAGGGTGTCCCCCCTACTCATCCCCGCTTACATCAATGACACAAACCGATATTCTGAGTGATTCACTTTCAGACAAACCGGCCTCAATCCTTTCCTGTAGTTCCTGAAAATCGCGCGGCCGACTACCGGAAGGCAGCGGCTTAGTGTATTTCTTTCCGAACCAGAGCACTAGGTAGATACCGTACCCGCTAGTGGTCGGATCTTTCGTATACAAAGCAATCAGCTGCTCTCTGAGCGAACTCAACAAATTTTCGCTTCCGCTCTTTTTAATCTCTATAGGAACATGAAAATCCCCGTATGAAACCCGTATGTCGGTTCTCCTGTCATTTACATACTGGCCTTCGGGCTGGGCGTCCAGTCCCTCCGGAAGCAGCCCTCGCAGGTCCGAAAGTAAGATATCGCGACAGGAATTTTCGTGTTTGGGACTATCTGGTCGTCCATGGGAGTCTTCGTTCCAGTACTTGCGCCAGTCATCCGTATTGTGCGTTCGGATTTTCTCGGAGATTTCAGCCAACCGGTCCACTAGCAGGGCTGCAAGGTCCGCGGCATTGGCCGGGGTCTGGTTGCTAAACGTCCGGCAGACCCGCGCGATGTCAGGATGGCTGTAGTCATGGTCGTTTCGATCTGCACGCCAAGCATCCAGCATTTTGGCCAGCACGGAATGACAGCGTCTCAGCCCTGGGTCGGCGTAAAGCCTCTCGAGTGCCTTGTCCGCATCTTCATCTTTGTCGTCAATAGAAAGAGATTCTATAAAATCATAAACAAGGCAGGAAAACCGATCCTCAGGCGTAAAGGTCCCGGGTTTCCGACTTAACCTGGGTTCAAAGTATGTTCCCATAAGGCGGATCAACATCTCCAGTTCGGGCACTCCAAGTTGTGTCTGTAGGTATAAGGGGCGGCCGTATTCGTGCCTCCTCCGGTAAAGTTCAGGAAGTCCAAGTTCTGCCTGCAGGAATAACCTATCTCCAAAGACCAGAAAGTCTGCCAGATGCCGAACCCTGATTTCACGGCCCCGCACAAACTCCTCTAACCGGTCTTTATATTCGCCGGGGCGAACAATCAGGCCCGTCGCGAGCCAGCGGATGCGCTGGGCAACGTTAAGGCTTTTAAGATCGAGTTTCCTGACGACAAGCTTTGCGAGCTCTCCCCTGTCAACATGCCTGAGCGCCGCCCAGAGCAGGTAGTCAAGGTTCCGCAGATGTTTCAGTCCGCACTGGGAAGGAAAGGAACGCAGCAGCCCCAGACTCGCAATGCGGGCAATCTGGGCGTGGCTCCTCTCTGAGGCAAGCTGAAGAAGCTTGGGAATATCCTCCCTGCCGCTTCGAAACCCCGAAAGGGCAAACCGCGTCTGCGTATCCCCCGCGATCCCGGGATGGGCCTCAAGAAGTCGCAGATACCATCCGGGTTTGTAGTTACGCGGGCCGGAGATGTAATAAAAAAGGAGGGATTTGCGAATGCGCGCCTCGCTCCATTGCGAGACATCAAGCGGCACCGTTCTGTCCGCCTCCGCAAGACCCGCAAGGAAAGGCAGTCCTATAGAGTAAACCTCGCCCTCGTCCAGCATTCGGAAAATCTCGTCGGCATCCGGAACGTCTTCCCGGTCAACCGTGCCACGCAGTCCCGAAAGCGCGGCATCCGCAAGGTCGGGGTGTCCGGGAAGGGATTTCCTTATGTTTTCCGGCCCGTAGTAATCGCGCCAGGAGTAGAAGTCTCCGAAGTAGATCCCGGCGATTTCGCGAAGCAGCCACGGGCGGGCGTGGTTTCCGCGCAGAACCTCCTTGCTTGCGTGCACTTGTTCAATCCATTTCCGGTCTCTGTCTTCCTCTTTTTCCCGGTAGTTCCGAGTCCCGCTCCGTCCCGGCGTTTCGCCTGGAAATCCCTGTCTCGCAAGCAATTTTTCCAGCTCATCGGACAAATCCTTATCGTATCCGGTTTTCTTCCGCAGTATTTCCACGGACAGCCCTTCGTCGCCGTTTTGATACCTGCACGCAAAAACAGCCTGTTCAAGGAAAAACCGCGAGACCTGCGGTTCACTCTTCCCGAAGGCAAGAGCTTTTTCGAGACACCAGACGCCGAAATCCGGCGGAGGGCTCGCGCCATACAGACGCTC
This sequence comes from Candidatus Dadabacteria bacterium, assembly GCA_026705445.1. NCBI lineage: Bacteria > Pseudomonadati > Thermodesulfobacteriota > Candidatus Dadabacteria > Candidatus Dadabacteria bacterium. The sequence goes on along the minus strand of JAPPAR010000042.1, from coordinate 5,592 downwards.
CTGCATTCCGGTCGCGTAAGAAGCGAAGTCGCCGGACCCGCGCCATCGTTCAAGACCTTCTTCAAGGACGGCCTTTTGCGTCTCGGGGCGGCGCTCAAGCCAAGTGCGTATCAGGCTGATCGGTCCCAGGCAGTACTCGTCGTGTCTGACATTGCCGGACAGTCCGACGGCGAGCCAGTCATAAAGACGTTTTCTGTCTGCTCGGTCTCCGTGCATATAAAGTCCGCAAGCCAGCAGTCTGTGCGGAAGATCGTTGAGGGACCAGGCCTCAAAAGCGGTTCGCAGTCCGGTAATCCGCTTCCCAAGACTGTCCAACAGCTCTTCCACCTCAAGCTCATCTACCTCAGGTCGGTCGTTTAGAAACCCGAATTCATACAAGTGGAAGTAGTCGCCTCTTCCCCCGGGGTGTAAGAACTCATCGGAAAAAGCGAATTGCCAGAACTGCCAGTACGCGCCGTCTGACTCCCTGACCGCAGCACAGGAAAGATAATCCCAGACCTCGGATGGGGGCAGCTTCCATGGATAGAGTTCCAGAAGCAGTGTCCCGAGCAGTTCCTTTTCCGGGTCGGAAACGGTCCCGGCACGAATGTCGTCCAGCAGCGTCTTGAGATCGTCCGAATCATTCAAATCCTCCCAATCCTCCCAATCCTTCGGCTGACAGATGATAAACGCTTCAAGCGCCAGTCTTCTGATACGGGAATGCCGGGTGCCGTCGCGGATGATTTCGAGCAGGGTCCCGGAAAAATCCGGCACCAGTTCGTACCACCTCAAGATATCCAGCAGGAATTCGGTTAATTTCTGATGTTTTTCGTCGCGACGGGGAGAATTGAGGACTTCCCTGAAAACGGCTTCCATCCGGGGCGCGACAAGCGCCCTGTACCCTGACCCCGCAAGCGTCCAGGAAAAAAGATCCTTAGGGTGTCTTCTCTTGCGGCACAGGGATTCCAGAAGCGCCATGTTATCATCGCCCGAGAACGCATTTGTATCTCCGCAGAGAAAGATCCCGACGGGGTTGCACCTGATCAGCTCCGAGCGAAAGTCTTCGCGATGGGCTGCAAGCCACGCGCAGAAGCCTCCCATCCCGCGATCCGCGATTTCCTGCTCTCCGGCAATTAAAGCCAGTATCCGCCGGAAGGGAACCCCCCGATCAACCAGTCGGGACAGGTAACGGGCGGCAAGAAATTCCTCTATGTGCCGGTGAACGGGAACGAAACGGCGATTACCAGGGCCGGGTTCAAACAGTTTCGTCGAGAGCGCCGCCTCAAGCTTCCCCCGATCGTAACAGACATACCGGTCAAGACCGGGGTAGTCTTCATCCTCGAAATCGCTGTCCCACGCCAACCCGGCCGTTCCGCAAATCAGCGAAACGGCGCAAAGGCATCCGGCGGCGTCAAGAATCCGGGAAGCGGAATAACCTCGCGTCGCTATCCCGCATTCCTCGTTGCGCTCGCGAACCATCTGAGAGCAGGCCTTCTCGAAAGTTTCAAAACGGTTGCCGAGCCAGATGCCGTCCTCCGCGACCACCGCGACCAGCAAGTTAAGACACTGGGGATTCCCGAGCAGCGCCTCAATTCCACGTTCCTTTGCCGAGGCGATGAATTGCCGGGCTTTCGCGACGGTAAAACGGTCGCGCAGAATGCTGATGACATCGGAATCCGTCAGGGGGTCAATGCGCAGGAAGGTCACCTTGGAGTACGCCGATACACTGTCCAAAAGTTTCCACGCATTTTTCCAGATCCAGTCTGCGTCCCTGCAGGAAATACGAAAACGCGGGCGCCCGAGATGATCGAGGCGACGGCGGATCTCGTCTAAGGGGTAGCGCATGTCGCGAGCGCCGGCACGAATTTCATCAACCCCGTCAATGAAAAGAGTCTTTCCCGACCACTCGGGATGGTTCTTGGGATCAAGACAGAGGAAATCCCGCGCACTTACGTAAAAGGCGTTATCTCCGAGTCCCTCGCTTTCGGTCCTAAACGCAGTCGTCTTGCCGGAACCCGGGCCGCCGAGCAGCACGTAGGCGGCGACAGGACGGAATTGTTCAAGAGGTCTTGAGGACTTGCCTTTTCCCGGGCCCAAGTCCGGAGGCGGTATCTCGGTGCATGTGCGCGGGACGATTTTGTTCATTTTTCCTCGAACCACCGACCCGCGGGAACCGCGAGAAACTCATGGAGCGGCACTCCTCCTTCTCCGACAAAAAGCGAGCGGCGGGAGCCGAATTTCCGTTCAAACGCTTCAATCCCCCCGGCGCGCGCGGGCTTGCGGCCGCTTTTAACCTCAACGGGAATGATATGGGCCCCGCGGCGGAGAACAAAGTCGACTTCAAACGGTCCATCCCGCCAGTAATGAATGCTGATATCGGGTGTCGCGGTGTTTGACAGATGGGCCCCGACCGCGCTTTCGGCGATGCGCCCCCTGAACGTACGGTCCGCCATTGCTTCTTTGAAGGAATACCCGGAGCCGACCGTCATCAAAGCGGTGTTGAGCACGTTCAGTTTGGGACTTGATCCCCTGCGCAGATGAGGCTTGCTGTGATACTTTCCGAAACCCGCGAGCAGACCGACATCCGACAGCAGGTCAAGATACCGCGCCAGGGTGGTCGTGTTGCCGGCATCGACAAGCTGACCCAGCATCTTGGTATATGAGAGAATCTGCCTGGAATAATCCGCTCCGTGCTCGAAAAGCCGCTTGAGCAGTTCCGGCTTGTCCACTCTCGTCATGGAGAGAATGTCCCGGCCGATACCGGGTCTGACTATAGCCTGCAGTATATGAGCACGCCACCGGTCCAGATCCTGAATGAACCTGACCGAGCCCGGGTAGCCACCGAAATACAGGTACTCATCCAGACTGAAGCCGAAGGCTCTGAACATCTCGAAATGATCTTTTTCGTAGCACATGGAAATCCCGCAGATTTTCTCCCGGCGCAAAACGACTTTCTCCGCGAAGCGGAAAACCAAGCAATTTAGAAGTCGACAGGCCTTTACGGCGGCGCGACACCCAATCCAGAGGGTAGGCAGTTACAAAGAACTATTTTACCCGACGGGAACTCCAGCCCCGTCAATTATTTTTTCAACCCTCTTCTCCCACGTGTATCCGGCAGCGTCCGAGCGGACCCCTTCTGAAATCCGCGCGCAAAGCTCTGAATCAGCAAGCACGAGGTCAAGCGCCCGAATAAACTCCCCCTCGTTATCAGGAGGAGTAACAACCGAGTTCTCCCCCGGCCTCAGTATCTCAAGAACCGACGGAACCCCGGTCGCAACGATGGGTTTTCCGGCGGCCATATACTCGAAAAGCTTAAGCGGAGAGGTAAACTTCCCGGATTCCGTCCCGTCCCTTATAGTTACCTTGGACGAATAGGGCATGACCAAAATATCTGAGGCAAGAAGGTAAGAGGGTACTTCCTGTTGTCGCACAAATCCCTCTATTCTGAAATTTGCCGATCCATCCTGCCTCGCCATCTCGCGCCAGAGCGCATTGTCTCGTTCCCTGCCTCCGACAATGAGAAACTCAACCTCGGGCATCTGCGCCGCAGCGCGCACCAGAATCTCAAGCCCCCTTCCCCTGTAAGTGTTTCCACAGTAGCACACTATTTTTCTCTCGAGCGGAAGACTGAGGCGCTCCCGAAGCGAGGAAATGTCGTGTTCTCCTTCAAACGCCTCCCGTTCGAAGCCGTTCGGGGCCATTATGGGATTTCGCCCAGTCATCCCGAGGCAGAAGTATATGTCGTGCAGACCCCGCGAATTAAAAGACATCCCGAGCAGGTTCTTCGAGCGGGAAAAAGAACCTATTATTCTTTCGGCTGCCCAGTTAACCGGAGGGTGGTGAGCGTCGTAGACCGTCGGAACCCCGAAAACCTTGGTCGCGAACCAAGCGAAGACAAGGTCCCTTGTGATCACGAAATCAAAATTTTCTTTTTTTCCGCAAGCGTAAAGAGAGCTTAAAAAACCGTGAAGCGTCCGCCTGGCAAACCCACCCGAAAGCGCAATCGAGGTTACGCGAAAAGGATTCTTGATGCCGTAATACGAAAAAAGTTTTTCCTTGTTGACACGCCCCGGCAAAACGCATTCAACCTCAATTCCAAGATTGGCCATCGCTTGGCACATCTTCATCATGTGAACGGCTCTTGCATCTTCTGTGAAAAGCGGATGGCTTCCAACGTAAAGCGCTTTTAGTCCTTCGTACTTTTTCATGTGCATTAAATCTACCCGTTTTTCGAAGCGAAATTCCCCTCTCCTGCCAACCCGGAACTGAAAACATCCTTCGTGGACTTGACTACTACCTGAGCGGTAACCATAAATGGAAAGTGCAGCTTGGCTACACGTTCAAGAGAACAGAGAGTCTCGCTGGCGTGGAAACGGACGATAATATGGTGAGAGCGCAGGTTCAGGCCTATTTTAATCGCCTAAGAACCCACCTTAACCCCAAACGTAAAATCACTCCGGCGGCATTCCTTACTCAGAGGAGTCAATAACTCTCAGAAGATTCGGGGCACGGCATTCCTCTCTCAAGAACCTGCCAGTCTGCTTTCTCGCTCTGAAAAAATCCATAGGACAGTCGACATCCATCCAGTAAAGTTCGCCTATATCCAAGGGCTTAATCTTGTATCCCTTGCTTACAAGCCTTTGTATTGAGGAAATGTACCACTTCCCCTCGGCACCGGGATTTCTCATCTCCTCTTCAATCGCTCTTTTGAGCAGCTCCACCCCCGTATCCCTGAATACCCTTATTCCGACCGACTCGGCTGAGGCTTCTGTGCTTGGTATCTCCTTGCTGATCTTCGTAATCCTGCCGTCCTCTACAACGACCTTCATATCCTCCTTCTCATAACGGGACCTCTTTTTTATAGGAAGACATATCTTCTCATCCCTGACCGCAAGCGCCTTATCCAGAACGCCTATCTCGTATACATCATCCCCATTCATAACTACAATATCTTCATCAAGCTCACTCCGTGCTATCCACAGAGACGCAAGACTATTGGTGGACTGGTAAAAGGGATTGTAAAGAGTGTTGATCCTCATTCCCAAGCCGTCGTAGCTTCTCAGGAACTCTTCCACTCTTTCGAAACGGAATCCCACGACAATCACGACTTCGTTTATGCCGCAGTCTCTTATAAGGTTTATCTGGTGTTCAAGTATGGAGATGTTTCCGATATCAAGAAGACACTTGGGCTTGTCATGAGTGTAGGGAGACATCCTGAGGCCGCTGCCCGCTGCGAGTATTATAGCTTTCATAAATCAATCAGTCCTCATAAGAGAAAGCAACTTCTCACCCAAGTCTGTGAAAAACATGTTGCGCATCTAGAGAGAAAACCGAGAAGAGTAATTCTGTAATTTTCACAAAATTTTTACTGTGTCAGTATAACCGCATCTCAAACCATGTCATTACGCGAGGGATTTGCGCTGTAGCGATTTTTGGGTTCCGGTTTCCGAGCGCAAACCCAGCTGAACACGGCAGTCCGGTATTCTCCAAGCCGGAATCACCCCATCCGGACGTAACTCAGCGCTGAACCCCACAGAATTGCCAGTCCTTACCAACAAGCGGGTTGCGGTAGGAATGCGAGTTTCCTCGCACCCCCCGCACAGATCCGTACGT
>JAPPAR010000041.1 GCA_026705445.1 Candidatus Dadabacteria bacterium | reverse complement strand
TTAAATGCGGCTTCCCCCTCTCAAACTTCGCCTTAGACATCTCTCGTTGACCTCCGATTTTCTCTAATATTTTTCAAACCTCTAAGCATCAAGCCCACGAGCGGACTTGAACCGCCGACCTCGTCCTTACCAAGGACGTGCTCTACCGACTGAGCTACGTGGGCGTCCCTAAAAACGAGCGGGAGACGGGGCTCGAACCCGCGACCCTCAGCTTGGAAGGCTGATGCTCTAGCCAACTGAGCTACTCCCGCACGAAATTTCTGGGGAGGGCAGGATTCGAACCTACGTAGGCTTTCGCCGGCAGATTTACAGTCTGCTGCTTTTGTCCACTCAGCCACCTCCCCGGTATATTCATCGAACAGAGAGCTGGCGAAGGGATTCGAACCCCCGACCGGCTGATTACAAATCAGCTGCTCTACCCCTGAGCTACGCCAGCTTTTTATTTTTATGAATTCTGGATTCACTTGCCTGACCAACTTGGAATTGGGTAAAACAACCCTTTTTACAGTAAACAATGTATAATATTGCTATAAACGGAAATGTCAATAATCAACAAGTGAAAAGATAATTAAAAAGTAACGGGAATCCCCGGGCTGAAAAACCCGACCGGAAATCATACCAGGTAAGCGGAAATTTCCGCCTCCGCCACTTTTTTCCCGTCCACGGAAGCTTTTGCGGAAAAGAATATTATTCTAGATCTTCTTCTAACGAGTTCCACCTCGAGAACCACCTTGTCACCCGGAACCACCGGCGCTCTGAACCGGCAACGATCAAGGCTCATAAGATAGGCGTTTTCGAAACCTTCTTTTTTCAGTTCATCCCTAAAAGAATAGTTGAAGAGCACTCCTCCGGCCTGGGCCAGCGCTTCGGTAACTATCACTCCTGGAACTATAGGGTTGCCGGGGAAGTGTCCTCTGAAGAAGAATTCTTCGGGAGAAAAGAGCTTCTCGGCGGCAATCTTTCTGCCCTTTTCAATTTCCAGCACAGAGTCAACGAACAGAAAAGGCTCTCTGTGAGGAATAAGCTCCTTTATTTCATCTACACCCAACTTCATTATCTGGAAGCGTCGTAAACCGATATGACTTTGTTGGTTATATCTGTAGCTGAGCTGCCGTAGAGAATGCCCGCCTCGGTTTTTTCGACGATAAGGTCGAATTTTTCCTGCTGGCCTATTTTGTTAACTATGGCTTCTATATCCTTAAGGACATTCTGGGTCAACTCGAGATCCTTCCTCTGAAGTTCAATCCTTATGTCCTCTCTTGTCCTATCCAAATCCTTCTGCTTTTTCTCTATGGTCTCGGCAAGGTTTCTTCTTTTACTTTCGCTCATCACCGCTCCGTTTTGTATGACGTCCTGTCTCATGTCTTCAAGAGCTTTCCTTTTCTGCTCTATTACGGCCCTCTTGGCTTCAACCTCTTTCTGGAAAGAAGTAGTGGCGGCCTTTCCGGCTTTTGAATCCCTGATAACCTGCTTGATGTCTATGTAAGCTATTTTCTGCTGAGCATAAGCAGAAAACGTGAATAACATGAAAAACCCAGCGGCAAGCAACAAACATTTTCTCATTTAACCTAATGCCTCCTTAAGAAATAAATTGCCTGATCAGAACAAATTTCCAATGGTAAACTGTACTTCATACTTTTCTTCATCTCGAAGCCTTTCGCCTATCGGGAACCCGATATCAAGCTTCATTGGTCCCAGGGGAGATATCCACCTGATACCAAAACCGGCATCCTTTCTAAGATTCGAAGGATTAAGGCTGAACTCATCTTGGTCAAAAGCATTACCTATATCAAAGAAAGCTACGGCCTTAAGCCCGACAGTTTTGCTTAACGGAACAACAAAGTCAAGTGATGCCAGAACCTGCTGAACGCCACCAATTATTACATAGCCCCCCGTGTCCGTAGACCTCCTGGGACCCACCCTTCTGTAACGGAAGCCTCTGAGTGTGTTCGGACCGCCTAGAAAGAACCTCTCCTCCACGACGAGATCATCGCCGGCATCTATGAGATGCAGGAGCCCATAATTCGCCTTTGCGGCGAAATATGTACCTTTCCAGAACGGAATCCAAGATTTGGCCGTGGCATTGTACTTTATAAAATCGGTGTTGCCCGCAAAAAGTCCGGCATACTCAACCGCCGTACTCAGAAGAAAACCCTTCGTGGGATCGAGATAATTGTTTCTTGTATCCCAAGATAGCCCTACCCCGGTCGAAACTATAGTTCTCTCCGTTTCGGACAGGACGAACAGTGCATCTCCCCGGACATTGTGCACGTCCTGTTGCGAGAATTCCTGGAAGACCCGGACTTGGAAATTTCTCTTTATCCTTCTTCCCACCCCCAGAGAAATACCCTTGGCCGCTCTCTCAAAATCCCTGTAATCCCTGTCATGAGCATACAAACTGATATCCAGGAGCCAGTTGGTACCAAAGAAATACGGATCCCGGTAGTTAAGACTCAATGCCTTGGTTACGCCTCCGACCTGGGCATCCAGAGAAAGTGTCTTGCCGTATCCGAAAAGGTTGGATTCCTGTATCTGTCCGGAGAAAAGAAAATTCTCAACGGAACTCACCCCCCCGCCGAAGCTGAAAAATCCGGTAGGACGTTCTTCAACCTTCACGTCGACATCCAGAAGATCATCCGTTCCTTCAACCCTATGGGTTAGAACTTCAATGTTCTCCTCGAAATAACCAAGGCGAGCGGCCTCGTAGCGGGCGGCCCTCAGTTTGGAAACGCTGTACAGGCTTTGTTCCTGAAGTGAAAGTTCCCTTCTTACAACATGATCTCTAGTCCTGGTGTTGTCCAGAATATTTATGTTTCTTACGTATACTTCCTTGCCTTTTTCAATCGAGTAATCGACGCTTACTAGGTTGTTTCCCTTATCAAGCCGCACATCAGGTGTTACGTTAGCAAAAGCATATCCCTTGTCCCCGTAGAAATCGGTTATTTTCCCGATGTCGGACTGAAGAACGAAACTGCTGAAAACAGAGTCCGGCAAGAGTTCGAGATTCGGGCGGATTTCTTCCTGATCTCCCGCCAGTTCCCCGGAGAAAGTTATCGTGGATACCCTGTACTGAACCCCTTCTTCTATTGAGAAACTCACCACATAGCCGTCTTTTTCCTCATCGTAGCGAATTCCAGGTTCAGAAACCTTTACGTCAAGATATCCGTTATCAATGTAAACCGCTTTTATTCTGTCGGAATCCCTCTTTATCTCTTCAATTTTGAAAAGCCCCCTCTTCGTTATAAAAGAGAGAATATATTTGGGCTTTGAATACATGTTTTTTCTGATCTTCTTCGTCTCGATTTCGCTGTTTCCGATAAGCTCGACTTCCTTTATGTACTTTCTTTCTCCCTCGTCAATCCGGTAAACGACATCAACGACTCCATCTCCCCTCGGTTCGATCTCATATTCGACCTCAGTTCCAACCAAACCCTTCTCGGAAGCAAGGGCAAGTATTATTTCCCTGCCTTCCGTTATCTTCCTCAGGCTTACGATGCGTCCTTCTCTAAATGCCACAGCTTCCTTTATGTCATCTTCCTTTAGCTTGTCGTTTCCGGAAAGCTTAAGGTCCGCGAGTACCGGGTTCTCCTCAACGACAAACTCAACCCTGAGACCATCTTCAACTGGCTTAACGTCAACAAGGACCTGCTGGAAGAAATCAAGCTTGAATATTCTCTTCAGATCCTCTTTTACGATCTGCGGGGAATATTCATCGCCCTGCTTGGTCTCTATATTGAGATCTATAAGGGAGGTTTCGGTTCTGCGGTTGCCTGAAATTACCACCTCGGCAACTGTGCCCTTGAAGGACTGATGCTTTTCAAGTTCTTCTTCGGCAGGGAGGTTCTGCGCCATGGAACCCGCGGTTGGAAACGTCGCCATGAAAAGAAAGACAGCCAAGAAAAATACAAGACTTTTAGTTCGCATCGGCAACCATCCCGTCCGATATTTTAACAGTTTTTTTCATTCTCTTCGCAAATTCGTCGTTATGCGTAACCATTACAACCGTAACCCCGTAATCCTCGTTAAGCCTGCAGAACAGATCAAGAACCGAGAATCCCGTTTTTTTGTCAAGATTCCCCGTGGGCTCGTCGGCAAGTATCACCTTCGGCCCTCTGACAATCGATCTGGCGATCGCCACTCTCTGCTGCTCTCCCCCGGAAAGCTCTCCCGGAAGATGGTTGAGACGCTCGGAAAGTCCCACCTTCTCAAGCACATCGCAAGCCTTTTGTCTCGCCACAGCAAGGCTCTGTCTTGCTATAAGACACGGCATCATGACGTTTTCAAGCGCCGTGAATTCCATAAGAAGGTAATGAAATTGAAAAATAAATCCAATTTCCGAGTTTCTGAAAACCGAGAGCTCTTCTTCATCTTGGCTGAAAAGATCCTTCCCCCTGTAGAAAACCGAACCTTCTGTCGGGGGCTCAAGAGTGCCAAGTATGTGAAGAAGGGTGCTTTTCCCCGAACCCGACACTCCCACGACTCCGAGGGTTTCTCCGGCAGAAATATCCATATTCACTCCGCCGAGAGCGCACACGCTGCTGCCCAATTTATTGAAAACCTTTCCAAGCCCCCTGACCTTGTACAGCATTTCACTCATATCTCAATGACTCCACGGGGTTTTCTCTCGAAGCCCTGTAAGACGGGTACAGAGTCGCAAGAAAACATATAAGCAGGCTTGATGCCGCTACAACGAGAAAATAAACCGGCTCTATCCTAACAGGGAATTCGGAAATAGGGTAGACGTTGTCATCAAACGGAATCGCTTCCTTTATAAAATTGCTGGTCTCAAGGAAGCGGCAGATCAGGTATCCAAAGAGCGTGCCGAGAAGTGTTCCGACGGTCCCTATTATCATTCCGTCGTAGACAAATATCCTTCTGATGCCGTTTTTGCGAGCTCCCATGGATATGAGCACGGCTATGTCCCTTTTTTTCTCCATAACGAGCATCGTAAGCGTGCTGACTATATTCAAGGCGGCAACAAGAACTATAAACCCAAGGAATATTCCTATCGCCATTCTCTCAAGCCGAAGCGCCCTGAAAAGGCTTCTGTTCGAGTCCTCCCAGTTCTTCGCGTAGAAAGGAAAGCCGAGAGTTTCAGCTATCTTATTCCCCGTTTCGCGCGCCTGGTATATGTCATCCACCCTGACTTCTATGCCTGTTATCTTGCTTCGGGTTTCAAAGAAATTCATGGCATCCCCAAGCGACACGTAGGCGGTAGACGAATCGTATTCAATCATGCCGTAATCAAAAACTCCTATTACACCGAATTTTCTTATCTTGGCAGTCGGGCCGAAAGGACCGATCTTTCCGTAAGGAGAGACAAGATTGACGGTATCCCCGGTTGTCGCGCCAATCAGGTTGGAAAGCTCCCTGCCTATTATGATCGGAGGGTGCCCGGAAGCAGTCTTATGTAAAAGCCCCGAAACAATCCGGGCGCCTTCTTCAAAGAGGAGCTCACGGTCCTTGCCCGTCCCCGGCAAGCTGCCCTTCCCCACCGCTTCAGCCACGGCAGCGACCGAGGCTGAATTGTTCGGGTCTATCCCCCTTATCACGGAACCTGAGACAGCGTACTCAGTGACAAGCATGCCGTGATTGTAAATAAAGGGGCTTGTCGAGGTTACACCGGGAAAGTCCTCAAGCTTCTTCTCCACCTCCGCAAAATCCTCGAATTCTCCTTCGTAGCTCATTACGACTACGTGGGAACTCGCGCCTATTATCTTGTCCCTGAGTTCATCCTCAAACCCCTTCATGACCGAAAGCACCACGTCAAGCGAGGCTACTCCCAGAAAAACACCCAGAATGGAGATAAGACCGATCAGAGAGAGGAAACCACGCCCAGTTCCCGATTTCAGGTACCTAAGGGAGATTAACGATTCGTAACTCATGCTAAGGTCTGAGGTGAGGGAAGAAAATAACTTCTCTTATGGAAGAGGAATTGGTAAGCAGCATCACAAGACGGTCGATCCCTATACCGGCTCCGGCCGTCGGGGGCATTCCGTACTCAAGGGCCGACACGTAATCATTATCCATTTCGTGATATTCATCCTCGCCCTTTTTCTTCATCTCGACCTGATCCGTGAACCGTTTTTTCTGATCAATCGGGTCGTTAAGCTCAGAAAAAGCGTTGGCTATCTCCCTTCCGTAGACGTAAAGCTCGAATCTGTCAACCACTTCAGGATCATCATCGTTTTTTCTGGCAAGCGGGGAGACATCAAGCGGGAAACCGTAAACAAAAGTCGGGTTAAGAAGAGTATCCTCGAAAAGCGCCTCGAAAATCTCCGTGAGAGCTTTCCCTTTAATCCCGTTATGGTTTATTCCCATGGAATCCGCTTTTGCAAAAAGAAACTGGTCATCTTCAGTTATTTCGGAACCGAATTTCTCCCGTAGGGCCTCATAAATGTTAATTCTTTTCCAAGGTCTCTTGCAGTCTATCTTCTTATCTTCGTACTCAACCTGCATGTCTCCTGCCGTATTTTCCACCACCCAGCAAACAAGCTCCTCTATGAGATTCATAAGGTCCTCGTAAGTCGCGTAAGCCTGATAGAACTCAATCATGGTGAATTCCGGGTTGTGCTTGGTGGACACTCCCTCATTTCTGAACGTTCTTCCGAGTTCGTAGACCCTTTCAAGTCCTCCGACTACAAGTCGCTTCAGGTAAAGCTCAGGCGCTATTCTCAGGTAAAGGTCCATGTCGAGGGCGTTGTGGTGGGTAACGAAAGGTTTTGCGGTCGCGCCTCCGGCAATGGGATGTAGCACCGGGGTCTCCACTTCAAGGAAATCTCTTTCGTCAAGAAACCTTCTGATGAGGTTTATCACCTTTGACCTTGTCTTGAAAATCTCTCTGGTCTTCTCGTTTGCAATCAGGTCCAGATAACGCTGGCGGTATCTTGTCTCCACATCCTGGAGACCATGCCATTTTTCAGGAAGCGGCCTGAGGGCCTTTGTGAGGAGAAAAAGTTCCCGGACCCTTAATGTAACCTCCCCTGTTCTGGTTTTAAAAAGCTCTCCGCGGACGCCGGCGAAATCCCCTACGTCAAGCAGCTTGCGAAACAGCGTAAAGGTTTTCTCGTCAATGGAATTTTTCTGTACAAACCCCTGAATCCTTCCCGTGCGGTCCGACAGATGAAAGAAAGCGCTTTTTCCAAAGTCCCTCTTTGAAACAATTCTTCCGGCCAAGCTGAAGATCCCTTCCATCTGTTCAAGTTCTTCAGGAGACTTCGAAGCGTGCAGAGAAACCAGTTCTCCGGCTGTATGCTCCGGTGTAAAACCGTTTGCATAAGGGTCAATGCCCATTGCCCTTAGTTCTTCTAGCTTTGATTTTCTTAGTTCAAACTGTTTGTCTTCCATCTCTTCTACACATCGCAAACACAATAAAGGAAATTATCACCTTGACAACCTTTGACATATGCAAGTTCTTATTCCGAAAATCAAGTCTTGTACTTTTGTGAAACAGCGAAACCGTCTGTTAGCCCCTTCGCTACCAACACTGTACTGCTACTGTGAAACCTCGAGCTAAGTCCGCAATTTTTTCTGGGGACATCTTACTGCCCGATGTTCCGCGACGATAAGTTACACCATGATTTTCGAGAAACATACGAACCACAGAAACCTTGATAGCAAAATTGACGTTCTGTGGAAGTGACCCTGTATATCTGGCCGTTTCAATCGCATTCAGCTGCGATACTACGATACCGACAACATTCCCGGTTTCATCCAAAAGCGGACCTCCGCTGTTTCCTGGTTGGACAGGTGCTGTTATCTGAAGATGTGTGACATTGTTAGCAAGGCCAGCAAGTGCGCTCACGTTACCACTTGTTATGTTAAGATTATTTGAAAGAATACCGCTAAGCGGATAGCCCGCTACCTGTACTATCTCACCGAGTCTGGTTTGAGGAGAAACGCTCAAGGTTGACACAAAGCCTTTCACGCTCTGCGCAATAAGTAAAGCCAAGTCATTGGTTTCGTCTCCCGCTTTTACAGTCGCACCGTGCTCGGTTCCGCGATGATTTACGGTCAGACGATTACATTTATCAATTACGTGATAATTCGTCAGTATTTCTCCTCTGGTACCAACCAAGAACCCGCTGCCACTGCTAACAGGTTGTTGTTTGACTCTACTCAGATGAAAAAACATCTCGGGTTTTTCACCACTGGCAATTTGTGCGTCGATTTTTCTGCTGATTCTTTGCGCCTCCGCAATCTGATTTGGAGTCATGATTCTTTCCAATGAATCTCGAATATCTTTTGCATATTTCCAGCCTTGCGCAGCCGCAAGACTGCTCCAAGCATAGGAAAGCAAATAGTCCTTCGGCACACCCTCACCATAGTAGTACATAGCCCCCAATTTTAATTGAGCAACGTCACTACCCTGTTCAGCGGCTTGTTGCAGTTTTTCTGGTAAAATCTCACTAAACACATACCTATGACAAAATAAGGACGCGATTATTACAACAAAACACAGGGAGTACATTCTGCCCACCGAAGGTTGAGCAACAGGGTTTCCACTCTCTAAGCTAGGAGTATGACTTCTGATCATCGACTAAACTACACTTTAAGGTAATAGCTTTTGCAATATCTGATATATCTCTACTCATGTTTCAACAGCTTGAGAGAACACCGAAGCTCAAACATAGCTGAAAACAACCTTTCCCGAAACTATCGTACTGCTCACCACACCTTTTAGTTCCCACCCGGAAAACGGAGTGTTTCTGCTCTTTGAGGAAAACTCCTCAGGGTTTATCGTACGGCTCTTACCAGGATCGAACACCACAAGATCGGCAATTGAACCGGGAGTGAGCGTCCCTCTTTCTATGCCCACTATCTCGGAGGGAGCAACCGTAAGTTTCCTTATCATATCATCAAGGCTGATAATTCCTTTTTCCACCAGCTCAAGCGAAAGTGAAAGAGCAGTCTCAAGACCAACTATGCCGAAAGGTGCCAAGTCAAATTCGACGTTTTTCTCATCCTGACTGTGAGGGGCATGATCCGTGGCTATCACCTCAATTGTTCCATCGGCAATGCCTTCCAGTATAGCATCCACGTCTTCCTGGGTCCTGAGCGGCGGATTCATCTTGGCATCGGTGTTGTAACCATATACCAACTTGTCCGTAAGAGTGAAATGGTGAGGAGTCGCCTCCGCCGTAACCTTCGCGCCTCTTTTTTTCGCTTCCCGCACAAGCCTTACCGAACCCTTGGTAGAAACATGGCAGATGTGAAGAGGAGTGCCAGTGAGTTCGCAGAGAATTATGTCCCTGACTACCCCAACCTCCTCAGAAGCGGCGGGAATTCCCCGAAGGCCAAGTTCGGTTGAAACGAAACCCTCGTTCATAACGCCACCCGCGGAAAGCCCGGTGTCTTCGGCATGCGTGATAACCGGAATCCCAAAGGGTTTTACATACTCCATGGCCTTTCGCATAAGTCCCGAGTCCGCAACCGGCATCCCGTCATCGGAAATGCCCACGCACCCGGCTTCGCACATCTCGCCTATGTCGGCAAGTTCCTTTCCTTTCTCCCCCTTGGTTATCGCTCCTATGGGAAACACATTGACTATGCCTTCAGTTCTGGCTTTCAAGAGTATGTACTCTGTCACCGAGGCATTGTCGTTTATGGGATTTGTGTTGGGCATACACACTATGGAGGTAAAGCCACCCGCGGCGGCGGCAAGACAACCCGTCTTTATCGTCTCCTTATGTTCGTAGCCCGGTTCTCTTAGATGTACGTGAATATCCACGAATCCGGGGGCCACGATCTGCCCGCTGGCGTCTATTACTGTGTCTGACTTGCGCGGGGTGTCTATACGCTCCGATATTTCCCTCACTCTGTCTCCCTGGACATATATGTCCGAGACCATGTCGAGAGACTGTGAAGGGTCAATAACGCGGCCGTTTTTAATGAGCACTCCCATCTATAAGCTCTCTCCCAAGGCAACAAGATATATCATGGCCATTCTCACGGCAATTCCGTTTGCCACCTGCTCAAGTATAACGGCCCCCGGGTCATCAGCTATCTCCGAAGTAAGCTCAACCCCCCGATTAATCGGACCCGGATGCATCACTATCACGTCTTTTTTCGCGAGGCTGAGTTTCTCCCTCGTAAGTCCGTAAAGCCCCGAGTATTCCCGAAGCGAGGGGAAATACTCAAGGGTCTTCCGCTCGCTCTGAACCCTCAGCATTATCACCACATCCACATTCTCAAGAGCATGTTCAAGCGAATAAAAGATCTCCACCCCCATATCTCTGAAATATTCGGGAACTATAGTTGCCGGCCCGACTATCCTCACTCTCGCTCCGAGTTTGCGGAGGCCGAATATATTGGATCTGGCCACCCTGCTGTTGAGAATATCCCCAACGATAAGCACATCAAGGTCTTCGATTCTTCCTTTTTTCTCCCTTATGGTGAAAATATCAATAAGAGCCTGGCTTGGATGCTCGTGGGAGCCGTCTCCGGCGTTTATTACCGAGGCGTTTATCTCGCGGGCCAGGACAAAGGGCGCACCGGACATTCCATGCCTTATAACCATTATGCTCGCGCCCATGGCCTCGAAATTTCTGGCAGTGTCCAAAAGGCTCTCCCCTTTTACAACGCTGCTTTGCGAAGCGGAAAAATTGAGAACATCAGCACTGAGTCTTTTCTCAGCGATTTCAAATGACGATCGGGTCCTGGTACTGGGTTCGAAAAAGAGATTCACTACGGTTCTTCCCTTAAGAGTCGGAACCTTCTTTACGTCCCTGGTGGAAATCTCCTTCATGGACTCCGCGGTGTCGAGAATAATCTTAATTTCCTCGGCCGAGAGTTCTCCAAGACCCAGTATGTGCTTTTTGTTAAACGCCATTTTTTCTGATTATCTCGATTTCCTCCCTGCCGTCCACTTCTTCCAGGTAAACGTTGACCATCTCGTCGTCTAAGGTTTCGATGCTGATTCCCGCATAGTCGGGCTGCACGGGGAGTTCCCTTCCTCCCCTGTCCACGAGCACCGCCAGCTTGACCGAGGCCGGCCTTCCATAATCCATGATTGAATTTATTGCGGCCCGCACAGTACGGCCAGTGTAGAGGACATCGTCAACAAGTATTATGTTTTTCCCCTGTACATCGTTGGGGATACTGGTTTTGCGCAGTCGCGGCCAGTTTTTTCTATTCTCGAAATCATCCCTGTAGAGAGTAATATCGATCGTTCCAAAGGTAACATCCTTTCCAGTCCGCTCGCTTATACGCTCAACGAGCCTCTTGCCCAGATATTCCCCTCTTGTCTTTATCCCTATGACAATAAGGCTGCTTAGTCTCTCGGGCGGTATGTCGTCTATGATCCCGGAGAAAAAAATTTCGGCCCTGTCCTCAATCGGTTGTATTTTTTTCTTAGTCTCCATAATCCGCAAAGAGGATACACCGTAGAGCGGTTATTGAAAACAGGTTTTTCGCGCAGAGGGAATTGCCCGTAACGGTGACCGCTGAAAATGCCTCAACACCGTTTTTCCAGAAAACAATCGGCAAGATCATTCTATTCCCGAAAAAATTCTATTCCACCTTACCTTATCCGCAAAACCCGGGTTAGAGAGATTCCACGACCAGTGAATCATAAATGCCTTGCCGTAAACATTTTCCACCGGCACGAATCCCCAGAACCTGCTGTCGTAACTGTTGTCCCTGTTATCGCCCATGACGAAAATCCTGCCCTTGGGAACAACAAGGGGAAAGCTCATTTTTCCGCTCGTCGTGGAACTGTTCCCCTTTTTATATATAACGCTGAAATTTCCCCCGGAGAGCGACTGCTCGTACCTGTCGGCAACAGAAAAGAATTTCTGGTCCGGATACTCGTAGTTCCCGGTGTAGGTCTGCTCCACAGCTCTGCCGTTTATAAGGACGTCCCTTCCGCTTATGTCTATTTCATCCCCGGCAATGCCCACGGCTCTTTTTACGTAGAAAGCCCCTTTACCGGGCATGGGGAAATCTGTCGTATTATCCCCGCTGAGTTTGAAGACTATGATGTCGCCACGGTCAATTTCGGAGAAAGGAAAAAACATCTTGTTGGTAAAAGGAATTCTTGTTCCGTAGACAAACTTGTTTATCAGTATATGATCACCCACAAGAAGCGTCGGAAGCATTGAACCCGAAGGAATCTTGAAAGGCTGAAACACGAAGGCTCTTATCGCCAGAGCGAGAGCCACCGCTATCACTATAGCTTCTACGTTCTGTCGCAGAGCGGATTTGCCGTAGGACCTGAGGTTGTCTTCAAAGAAAATCCGAAGGGCTTTCCTTGACGCCCTTATCTCGTGAAGGGAACCCCTTTCTATTGCCTCTTCACAGGCAAGTATCCTTGCTTCGGCGTGATCGGCTTCCCTGGGAGCCATGAATCTCCCTTTTTTCCGGATGATGCCTCTTACCGTGCGCACAAGCTTCCTTGAACTTATTATGGCAAGCTTTTTTCTGATCCAGGTTATGATCATGGCAAAAATGTCCGAATGCACGCGAATGCCGTTTTAGTTCAGGTCATTCGGCTGGTAGTGTGAGGTTTCCGTTAATCTCTCAACCGAGATCACTCCCCCAAGATTCTTAAGCGATTCAATGAGTTTTTCAAGTTGCTTGATGTTCTCCACCGCTACCTCAAACCTCGCATCTCCCTGTCCGGTTTCATCTTCGCTCACATCGGCACTGACAATGTCGACATTGAGTCCCGAAACCGTGCTTGTCAGTTCAGAGAGAATGCCTTTTCTGTTCTCGCACCTAATCGAAAGACCAATTGGTATCCGCCCCGAATACTCGTCGTTCCAAGCAACCTCTATTCTTCTTTCAGGGTCCACCTCAAGCAACTTGGGGCAATTGTAGACATGCACGGTTATCCCTCTGCCTCTGGTTATGAAGCCTATTATCTGCTCCCCGGGAACCGGGTTGCAGCACTTGCCGAACTTTATGAGTATGTTGTCATATCTCCTGACGAGCACGGCGTCTTTGTACTCGTCCTTGGATATCCTGTTCACTATGTTTTTTATTCTTTCGCTTTTCTCGGTGCCTTCGGCGAATTTCCTGGGATGCATCGCCTTGAGAAGATCGTTTACCGCGGCATTGCCGAATCCGACCGCCCTGTAAAAATCCTTTACTTCCGAGAATTGAAGCTTCGCCAGAGATTCCTCAAACTTTTTCTTCTCTCGCAAGTGGCGCAGGTTAAATCCTTTAGCCGCAAGTTTCCTGTGAGTTATTGCCTCTCCAATCTGCTCGGCATTGCGGTTTTCCTCCTGCCTCAGCCAGCTCCTTATTCTGTTTTTAGCCTTTGAGGTAACAACAAAATCAAGCCACTGCCTGTTAGGAGCCCTGTTCCTGGAAGTCACAACTTCCACCATGTCTCCAGTTTGAAGCTTGTAGTTAAGAGGAACAAGTTTATGGTTAACAAAAGCCTGGGAGCAGTGATTGCCTATGTCGGTGTGAATTGAATATGCAAAGTCAACCGGAGTTGCACCCACGGGAAACTCAAGGAGGTCCGCGTTGGGAGTGTAGACATACACGACATCCAGTATGAGCTCTCCTTTTATGGCTTCTATGTACTCCGTCGAGTCCTTTATGTCTTTTAACTCGACGAGATGACGGAGATTCGAGTAGATCTTGTCGTTCCCGTTCTCAATAGAATTTCCCTCCTTGTACCTCCAGTGAGCGGCAACACCGTATTCCGCAATTCGGTGCATCCGCTCAGTTCGTATCTGGATTTCCATCTGTTCTCCAAAGGGCCCTATCACGGCAGTATGAATGGACTGGTAGTTGTTGGCCTTCGGAAGGGCTATGTAGTCTTTTATTCTCCCCGGAATCGGTTTCCACAAGGAATGCACCGCTCCCAGGACCTGATAGCATTCATTTTCACTCGCAGTAACGATCCGGAAACCCAGTATGTCATAAATATTGCGCAGGCTTATATTGCCCTTCTTCATCTTGCTGTAGATACCGTATAAATGCTTGAATCTCCACGAGACATCTCCGCGAATTTTAAATTCTTCCATCTTGGCGTTTATGAGCGAGACGATTTCAGTCGTGTACTTCTCCCAATCTTTTTTCTTTGCAGACACGGTTTGGCTGATACGCTCGTATTCACCAGGCTCGGAGAACTTAAACGCCAAGTCCTCCAGCTCAACCGATATCCAGTTCATTCCGAGGCGGTGAGCAAGCGGCGCGTAAATTTCCATGGTTTCAACAGCAATCCTTTTCCGTCTGTCCTCAGGCAGATACTGGAGCGTTCTCATGTTGTGCAGCCTGTCGGCGAGTTTTATCAGCACAACCCTTATGTCCTCAGCCGTGGCGAGTATCAGCTTGCGGAAGCTTTCGGCCTGTTTTTCCACATCGGAAACATGGGGAAGACGGCTTATTTTCGTGGTAGCGTCGACGAGAAAAGCTATCTCGCTTCCGAAATTCCGTTCGATTTCCTCGCGGGTCGCAAGAGTGTCCTCTATCGTGTCGTGAAGAAGCCCGGTAACTATGGAGGGGACGTCAAGTTTTAAGTTCGCGAGTATGGAAGAAACCTCAAGGGGATGACTCAGGTACGGTTCCCCGGAAACTCTTTTCTGACCGGAGTGAACCTTGGCCGAATACACATAGGCTTTTTTTATGCAGTCAAGATCTTCGTTCTCGATATCCGAGTAGGAAGCAACCTTGTCAATGATGTCGTTTAGCCTGATCACAGCAGTGCGAACACCTCACTTAAGACCGAATCTCCTAAGAAAAACGGGGCCGTACACATTTTCCGTCTTCGAGTCCCGAGTAGCGGCGAGCATCCGCCGGCGGGAATCTTCGCTATCCCCTCGTCTTTGCGAAAGAATGACGGCCTCAATTCTCCTAGCCGCAATATCCGCCTCATCATTAATTATAATATAATCATAGCACTTCGAGCAGGCCACCTCCTCCTTGACAATTCCGAGACGAGTGGAGATGTCCCCCTCTTCCTCTGATTTTCTGTCTCTTAGTCTTTGCTCGAGAACCTCTAGAGACGGCGGGACAATAAATATGAAGACTGTATCGTCAAACACGCCCCTCAGCCTTTTTGCCCCCTGAACATCTATATCCAGAATGACGTCAACACCCGTTTTTATCCATTTTTCTATTTCAGCCTTCGGCGTGCCGTAGAAATTTCCGTGCACCTCAGCCCACTCGGCAAAGAAACCCTGCTTGATCATGCTCTGGAATTCTTCTCCGGAAACAAACTCGTAGTGCTCTCCGCGGACTTCTCCCGCGCGCATTGATCTTGTTGTGTAGGAAATAGAGAAACGGAGGTTCTCCAAGTTTGACAGAACACGGGTGACGATCGTTGTTTTTCCGCTTCCCGACGGACCGGATATCACAAACAACTTCCCACTCATGATATCAGATTATAAATGGAAAAACCCCGATATTAAAACGGCACCTGTTCCCCCGCAATTTGTGATTCTTCGCTGATCCAGAATCAGGAGATATCAAAGCGATCAAGGTTCATAACCTTGGTCCAGGCAGCAGCAAAATCCCGCACAAAAGCTTCCTCCGAGTCATCGCACGCATGGACTTCCCCAAGCGCCCGCAACTGCGAGTTGGACCCGAATACGAGATCAACTTCGGTAGCGGTCCATCTGATCTCGCCAGTCGCTCTGTCACGGCCTTCATAGACCCCTTCAGAATCAGCGGAGTGTCCCCATTCAGTCGACATGTCAAGCAGGTTAACAAAGAAATCATTGCTGAGCGTCCCGACCCTGTCCGTAAACAGTCCATGCTGCGAACCTCCGGCGTTTGCGCCGAGTGCCCGCATGCCGCCTAGCAGCACGGTCATCTCTGGCGCGGTAAGCGTAAGCAGGTGCGCCTTATCGATCAGAAGTTCGGCTGGCGAGTGCTGCTGACCGGCTGCAATATAATTGCGGAAGCCGTCCGCCTTCGGTTCAAGCACATCAAAGGCGGCCGCGTCCGTCTGCTCTTCAGTGGCATCCGTGCGGCCAGGCGTAAAGGGAAGATTCACCGGATACCCCGCGGCCTCTGCCGCCTTTTCAACTGCAGCACAGCCGCCGAGCACTATGAGATCCGCAAGCGAAACGCATTTTCCGTTTGTCTGCGCATTGTTAAAACGCTCCCTGACGGCCAGCAGTAAAGACAACACCTTGCCCAGCTCTTCTGGGTCGTTGGCATCCCAGTCCTTCTGGGGAGAAAGTCTGATACGCGCGCCGTTGGCGCCTCCCCTGCGGTCGGTGCCCCTGAAGGTGGAAGCTGAAGCCCATGCCACCCGAACCAGTTCCTGGATCGAAAATCCCTGGTCAAGTATCTCTTTTTTCAGAAGCGCGATGTCCTCTGCCTCAACAAGTTCATGATCAACAGCCGGCACCGGATCCTGCCAGATCTGAGGTTCGTCCGGAACCAGCGGTCCGAGGCAGCAGGGGTAAGGACCCATGTCGCGATGGGTAAGCTTGTACCACGCCTTTGCAAACGCCTCGGCCAGTTCATCCGGGTTTTCGTGAAAGCGGCGTGAGATCGGTTCATACACGGGATCCATACGCAGCGATAGATCAGTGGTCGCCATTATTGTCGGAACCCGTTTTCCGGACCCGTCTGATTCGGGGACAAGATCCTTGTCAGCCACATTCTTTGGCATCCATTGCCAGGCGCCCGCAGGGCTTTTGGTAAGTTCCCACTCGTAACCGAAAAGCATGTCGAAAAATCCATTGTCCCATGCCGTCGGATTGGGCGTCCATGCACCCTCAAGACCGCTTGTTATGGCGTCAGCGCCGCGTCCGCTCGCATGCTTGCTCTTCCATCCGAGACCCTGCTCCTCAATGCCGGCAGCCTCCGGCTCGGGACCAACGCAGGCCACGTCTCCAGCACCATGACACTTGCCGAATGTGTGTCCCCCTGCAATCAGGGCGACAGTTTCTTCATCGTCCATAGCCATACGCCCGAAGGTTTCGCGGATATCGTGCGCCGCGGCAAGCGGGTCGGGCTTGGCGTTGGGTCCTTCGGGATTAACGTAGATAAGTCCCATCTGCACAGCGCCCAAAGGATTGTCAAGCTCGCGATCGCCGCTGTAACGTTCATCGCCCAGCCATTCGGTCTCAGGGCCCCAGTAGATGTCCTCTTCCGGTTCCCATACGTCCTCGCGCCCGCCGGCAAAACCGAACGTCTCAAACCCCATGGACTCAAGAGCGCAGTTGCCAGCGAGAATCATAAGGTCCGCCCAGGAGATTTTGCGGCCGTATTTCTTCTTTATCGGCCATAGAAGCCTGCGGGCCTTGTCGAGATTCCCATTGTCGGGCCAACTGTTAAGAGGCGCAAACCGTTGCGTACCGGATCGTGCTCCACCGCGTCCGTCGTGGATTCGGTAGGTTCCCGCACTGTGCCACGCCATACGAATAAAAAGCGGCCCGTAATGACCGTAATCCGCGGGCCACCAATCCTGGCTGTCCGTCATAAGCGCGTAGAGATCCTGTCTCACCGCTTCAAGATCAAGGGTCTGGAACTCGGCCGCGTAATCAAACTTCTCGCCCATAGGGTCCACAAGAGAAGAGTTCTGGTGAAGGATCTTCAGATTGAGCTGATTCGGCCACCAGTTCTGGTTAGCTATGCTGCCGGTCAACTTTGAACGGGTTGTGCCGTGGGTTACCGGGCACTTTACGGTGTCTTGGTTTTTATCCATATTTTCTCTCCAAAATTAACACGTCGGGATGTATATGAACGCATGGAGACGCAGTGAACTCAATACCGGGTGTGCCCCACGCACTCGGGCAGAAAATATACCACTACCGTCATACAGGCTCAAGTTGGTGTATCGATATTAAAACAGATTCCTGTTTAGAACATCTCGGGGAAATCGTCAATGATCTCGGAAAAGCTTTCCGTAACCCGGTCGGCAAGCCCAAGCTCGTCACCGGAACACGAGTTAGAAATACCGACGCATCTCATCCCTGCCCTTTTGGCCGCCAAAACACCGTGGGGGGAATCTTCAAACACAACACACTGGGCGGCCGTTATGGTGCCGTCGTAATCTCTTCTGAACCTCTCAAGGCATTTAAGGTAGACCTCGGGGGATGGTTTCGGGTTTTCCGTATCATCAGCCCCTATTACAAAGCCGAAGAACTCGGAAAGCCCTTTGTGCCTCAGTATGAGGTTAATCTCTCCGGTTAACGCGCCGGAACCTATCGCCACATGAAATCTGCCCCGAATGGTCTCAAGAAACTCAACGATCCCCGGAAAAATTCTTATGTCCTCCCCTATCATTTCTTCAAAACAGATGCCTTTTTCTTTGACAAGCCGTGCAATCTCCCGTTCCGTGTACTGTTGTCCGTTATCCTCAAGGAACCTCTTGAAAAAGCTCTTGTCGTCGCAGGCAAGGTACCGTAAGTAATAGTCGGTGGGCGAGAGCTTTAGTCCCAGAGTTTCTACAATTCTCTGAAAAGCTCTGAGGTGCAGAGGCTCGCTGTCGACTATCACGCCGTCAAAATCGAATATGACCGCCTTTATCATTCCGTTTCCCCGATTTGTGAGATATGGTATTTTACTGCCGGGAGAAGCCTATACAAAGAGTCTGCGAATAACACACAGACGGGAGAAAAAGAAAAATGGATTACTACAACCCCGAGGATCTCAAGAGATTTCCCGAGATCGGAGAGTTCAGTGAAGACCTCATGGACAAGTTTTTCGAGTACTACAACTCCGCAACCGCCGAGGAAGGGGCACTTACGAAAAGGGAAAAAGCGCTCATAGCCCTGGCCGTGGCTCATACCGAAAAATGTCCCTACTGCATAGACGCATACACTACGCAGTGCCTTGAGACTGGAGCGGACCCGGAGCAGATGACTGAAGCCGTACATGTCGCCGCATCAATGTCGGCGGGCATAAAGCTCATCCATGCAATCCAGATGCATAACACGCTGAAAAAAAACCGTGCCCTCTAGAAACAAAAACAGGAAGAAAACCTGCCACGGAACAAGTTAACGGAAGCTCTCGAAGGATACGTCATGATCCAAGAAAAAACGAAGACAGAGAATCATAATTTTTCCCGCAAACTGATCGACCAAGGTCTCGATATCAACCCTATTACGGTTGAAACCCTGCAGGTGAACATAACAAAACTTTGCAACCAGGCCTGCACTCACTGTCACGTGGATGCCTCGCCCTGGAGAAGTGAGCAGATGAGCATTGAGGGCGTAGAAAGATGTCTTGAAATACTTAGTGAAAACGACTGCATCAAAAACCTTGACCTGACTGGAGGAGCTCCAGAGTTAAACTCCCATTTTGACTACTTCGTAAGGGAGGCCGGAAGTCTTGGCAAACACGTAATGGTAAGACACAACCTGACGGTTACTCTCGACGGGAACCCCCGGACGGGAGAGGAAAAAACGTACATACCAAGGTTTTTCGCCGAAAACCGCGTTGAAGTGATATCCTCGCTTCCATATTACAGCAGCTACTTCACGGACAAGCAGAGGGGGAAAGGGGTTTTTGAAAAAAGCATAGAATCCCTAAGAATGCTTAACAGCGAAGGCTACGGGGGCGGAGAACTGAAACTTAATCTGGTATATAACCCCGTCGGGACTTTTCTTCCCCCGGACCAGGTGAGCCTTGAAGCAGACTTTAAGGCAAAACTCAAAAAGAACTACGGGATACGGTTCGATAACCTATACACACTGACCAATATGCCGATTAACAGGTTTGAGAAGGAACTGAGAAAACAGAACGCCTACGAGGAATACATCGAAAAGCTTGTAAACGCTTTCAATCCCGAAACCGTAAACGGCATAATGTGCCGGAACCTGATCAGCGTAAGCCACGACGGAAAAATCTACGACTGCGACTTTAACCAGATGCTTGAGATGCAGTGCCGAAACGGGAACGGGGAGCTGACCATATTCAACTTCGACCTTCGCCAGGTGATCAACAGAAAGATAAGGTTCGGCGTTCACTGTTTCGGATGCACCGCGGGGGCCGGAAGCAGCTGCGGCGGCCAGACGGCATCCTGATTCCGAGGCTTTGCGGAATGTCGCAAAAAAACGATAACGCCCTGATCGTTTTTCTTAAGTATCCGGAAACAGAAAAAGTAAAGACGCGCCTGGGAAAAGACATAGGGAAGCAGAGGGCCATGGAACTCTATCGTGAAACGGCAAGTTTCGTCGCCGACTCCTTCTCGGGTTCAAAGAACTGGACGGCTTTCTTCTTCTATACTCCAAGAGAAAGAAAAAAAGAGGTTTTTGAGTGGCTGGGAGACAAAGAAGGTTTTTTTTTCGCGCAGGGGACAGGTTCTCTCGGACAGAGAATGTCCCGTGCGTTTGAAAAATGTTTTTCACTGGGATTCAGAAATGTCGTCATCATAGGCACAGACTGCGTGATGATGACCGAAGAAGACCTGCAAAGAGCGTTCTCGTTGCTTTCGGGAGAGAAATTTGAGGCGGTCCTGGGTCCGGCAACCGACGGGGGATACTATCTCCTCGGGCTATGCAGGAAAACGGACGCGGTTTTTCAGGATATCCAATGGAGCACTTCCCGCGTATTTAAGGAGACCGAAAGACGGATTAGGGGAAGCGGTCTGCGCCACGCCGTCATGAGAGAACTTTCGGATATTGACGAGGAAAAAGATATAAGCATAAAGGATATAATGACAAGGGATATGAAACTCGCGCGCAGACTGGAGCAAATTCTTTTGAAAGGCCAAAAAAACCGTACTGAGAAAAACGAGGAGAGAAAACCGGTATGAATCCCGAAATTCTGGATGTGGGAATAGTTGCTTCTTTTTTCGCCGGGGTGATCGCGTTTCTTTCTCCTTGCATTCTTCCGCTTATGCCGGGTTACCTATCGGTAGTAACGCATCTTTCATACGAAGATCTCTCAGACACTCGAAACCTGCCCAAATTCTCAAGGGTGATCGTACCAAGTCTTGTCTTCATCCTGGGATTCTCAACTGTCTTTATCTCCCTGGGCGCATTCTCTTCCCAGCTTGGGGGGATGATCTCCGGCAACAAGACTTTTTTGCTCAGAATAGCCGGAATATTCATAATCCTTTTCGGAATATTCGTAATGGAGATCGTAAAGGTCCCATTTCTTGAGAGAGAACATAAAATCTCCCTTCCGCGGGAAAGGGGAAATCTTCTCGGAACTTATATTCTCGGTTTGGCGTTCGGTTTTGGCTGGACGCCTTGCGTAGGACCTATTCTCGGATCCATACTCCTCTACGCAAGCACAGTGGAAGGAACGCTAAACGCGGTTGGGCTGCTCGCGGTTTATTCACTCGGGATCGGCATACCGTTCATGCTGGTCGGTCTTGCGTTTAACAGCGCCATGATATCTTTTAGCGGCGTCAGAAGGTATTACCCGTATTATAAGTACGCAATAGGCTCGGGACTTGTAATCATAGGAATAATGATGTTTTCAAACGAGATTCACTACTTAAATATCTATGGTCAGAAAATACTTGACGCGGTGGGGATAGATTTCTGGAAAAGGTTTTAGCCGACGATAAATTCTCCTGAGAAAACTCTGTGGGGCCGCTCAGGCTACACAGTCGTCTAACAGGGAAACACCCTCAAGCCGTGACAATTTCCGAAATATAACCGGGGCTCTCAGTCGTGAGCGATTCCAGGAGCATCCGCGCCATTTCCCTCACACGCTCCATCCGCGATAGCCTGCTCCATCTCCTCAAGGGTAACCGCAGGACCATCGTATTGCAGTGCTCCGCACAGTCGTTTAACGCTCCGCACGGGCATAATACGCACTCCACCGTCAGCAATGAAATAACGGATCTTGTCTCCGGCCCGCAGACCAAGAAATTCACGAACAGGTTTCGGCAAAGTCGTCTGTCCCTTTTTCGCTATGGAAGATTCTGTCATCATATCGCCTCCCGTTACATTGCAGTATGCAGTTTAACCTTGCTATAGTCAGAAATGAAAGTGCTTTAGCTGTTTTGTAGTACTTTTATTCTAGAAGCATTACATTTTCCAATACAATTGACGAAAAAATGGTGGAAGAACCCGAGGCGCAGCATGTTTCGGACCCGCGTTGCGCAGTCAGAGGAAAAACAACGTGAACTCCCAGAATCGTATACATCTCGGATTACGCGCCTCCGTAGCTCAGGATTCCGTAGCTGTACGCGCCGACAAGGGGGGCGACCGAATCTACGGCTTCCGGAGCGACCTGTTTCCCGACCTCAAGCAGTTCCGTTGACTCCTCTACCTTCATGCCGTGGCGCTTTTCAAAGACGCTTAGGTCATCAAACCCGGTCACCCAGGTCACGTTGAAAGTTTTCTGGAACATGTCAGTCGCCCTGACAACATCAGGGTTTTCGTGGGTCCTGTTAATGACACTCAACGGATAGTAGTCAAAAGCGATTTTGAACGAAGGAATTCTGGCGCACAGGCTGTCAAAGAAACTGTGGATCAGTTCAAGGGGAAGATACATGCTGTTTCCTTCCCAGAGAAAAAATATCGGGGAGTTGATGTCAAAGCCCGCCTTGATGAGTTCTTCCGGCAGGTCAGCTTCAAGATAGTTGCATGGTATGCTTGCGCATGGCTTAACGCCGCGGCTTTCAAGCACCTTGCGCTTGAATTCCAGAAGGGACGGCTGGTCAACATCGCAGAAACGCACTCCCTCGGTCTCAAAGACCAGGGAGCGCATGTCAAACCCGCAGCCGAGTATGACAATCTGTTTCATGCCGGCTTGAATCTCCCGTCTCGTGATCTCATCCAGTATGCAGAAGCGGTAACGGAGAATTTCAACCGATTCCGGAAGAATCTTCGTTACCCTGTCAACCTTCTCTCTTATCTCGTCCGTGACAAACCAGTGGGCGTACGGGTCGTTGAACACGCGGTGTTCACGGTTTTGTTCCATTTCCCTGTAGCAGGCTACGGCAAATGCGGTTGTTCCAACTTCATTTATGTCTGACATGGCAGATCCATATAAAATTACGCAGATGCGCACTCAGCGGAAACGGCATGAGGGACGCGGAGTTCCCGCTATTAAAATATGCCCTATTACAGCGTTGGCAAGTAAAAAAATTTTTGTGAACTTTGCTGGAAAAGCTGCTTGTAGAAAACTGTGAGCGATTGCAAGCTGATAACAGAAAAAACTGTATGCAGAAACTTCAGAAAAATTTTTCAAAAATAAAATTGTCATATAAGTTTATGTTTGATGAAAATCAGGAAGTCTCATATTCTTTACGGTTAACTGGAGGTACGAATGCCTTTATATGAGTACGAATGTTACGACTGCGGAGATGAATTTGAAGTCCTGGTACTTGATTCTGGTGAAATCATAAAGTGCGTGAGTTGCGACTCGGAGAATATCGGAAAACAGTTCTCGACTTTCGGAGTAACCAGCAACGGGAGTTCCGAGGTTTCCGAGAGCGGGGATTCAGGATACTGTTTGCAACCGTCCTGCTCTTGCTGCTGATTTGGAAACATAATTGCACAAAACTTATCTCTGTATATAATTAACTCTTCATTTTAAAACACCCGACGGAGGATCGGTCAAGAAATGTGCGAAGGCGATAAGAATATGAAGGAAGCCGCTCTTGAATATCATAGAAGCGGCAGAAAAGGAAAACTTGAAGTCGTACCAACAAAGCCCTGTGACACGGCATGGGAGCTTTCCCTCGCGTACTCTCCAGGAGTCGCCGAACCCTGCAGGGAAATAGACAAGGACAAAGATCTCTCTTATGAATACACCAACAGGGGAAATCTGGTCGCGGTAGCTTCAAACGGCACTGCGATACTGGGACTCGGAAACCTGGGCGCCCTGGCGGGAAAACCCGTAATGGAAGGAAAAGGGGTGCTTTTCAAGAAGTTCGCGGATGTTGATGCCTACGACATTGAAATAGATACCGATGACCCCGACGAATTCATAAAGACCGTAAAATACCTTGAGCCCACTTTCGGCGGTATTAACCTTGAGGATATAAAAGCCCCCGAATGCTTCTACATAGAAGATAAGCTGAAAGAAGAGATGGACATACCCGTCTTTCACGACGATCAGCACGGAACCGCTATAATATCGGGTGCTGGACTTCTTAACGCCTGTGAGATTACCGGGAAAAAGATGAGCGAGCTCAAAATGGCCTTTAACGGCGCCGGAGCGTCCGCAATCGCATGCGCAGAGTTCTTCATAGCCCTCGGAGCAAAAAGGGAAAACATAATAATGTGCGACAGCAGGGGCGTAATTTACGAGGGAAGAAACGCTGGGCTTAATCCCCAGAAAGAAAGATTTCTTGTCGATACGGACAAAAGGACCATAGGGGACGCGCTGGTCGGGGCCGATGTGTTTGTCGGACTTTCAAATGGCGGAGCCATAAATCAGCAAGACGTCAAGAACATGGCGAAAAATCCTATAATATTCGCCATGGCTAATCCCGATCCCGAGATACTCCCCGTAGAAGCGAAGGAAGCCAGAAGCGACGTAATAACGGCCACCGGACGTTCCGACTTTGCAAACCAGGTGAATAATGTTTTGGGATTTCCTTTTATTTTCAGAGGAGCGCTTGACGTAAGAGCAACAAAAATAAACGACGAAATGAAGGTTGCAGCAGCATATTCTCTCGCGGCACTCGCAAAAGAACCCGTACCGGATAAAGTAGCCAGGGCCTACGGAGACCAGAAATTTGAGTTCGGTCCGGACTACATAGTCCCGAAGCCATTTGATCCCAGGGTTTTGGTATGGGAGTCAGCCGCGGTCGCGCAGGCCGCGATGGAAACCGGCGTTTCCAGAATCCAGATCGATCTTGATGCTTACAAGAAGTCTCTGGAAGAGAAGATAAAAGATCTGCTCTAGGAAAAAACCAGCATTTTGTGAGATTGCCTCAATCCTCCGGTTAACTGCCTTCCGCAATGAGGAAGGCAGTTCTCCAACACCTATCCGGTCCATTGATAAAAGCAGTCATATTTGATATGGATGGAGTCATAATAGACAGCGAACCCCTCTGGGAGAAAAGCGAGTCTATTATGCTCAAGCAAAAGGGGTTTGCGGGCAATAAAGATTACAGAAAAGAATACAGAAAGAAGATAATGGGTCTTAATCAGAAAGACTCCGTAAAACTTCTAAAAGAAACTTTTGGCCTTGATGAATCCCCAGAGGAAATTCTCCGCACCCGTCTTAATATCCTTCTCGAACTTTACGAAAAGGAACTCAAACTCGTCGAGGGAATTCCCGAAATCCTTGAAACTCTAAGCGCGGAGAGACACGTAAAAATGGCTCTCGCTTCGGGCTCCCCGATGAAAGTAATAGAGTTTGTTCTTAAAAAATTCTCTCTTTCGGACACTTTCAGAATAAAAGTTTCGGGAGACTGCGTGGAAAGAGGAAAACCTCACCCCGACATATACCTTGAAACCGCAAGATGTCTCGGGGTCAGTCCCGAAGAATGCGTTGCGATTGAAGATTCCATAAACGGCATTGTGTCAGCAAAAGAGGCCGGCATGCGCTGTATCGCAGTGCCCGACCCGAGAATAGTCCCAGAAGACTACCCTCAGGCCGACATATTTAGAAAAAGTGTCTCAGAAATCCGCCTTGAAGACATAAAGAGCTTTGCTTAAAAAGGTCTTGGACCGGGAGCCATGAATTCCGGACCTATGGGATTCGGGACGAAAGTATCAAGTATTGCGTCTATTTCATTCATAGAATTATCGTCTATGATCCACCCTACGGTGCCCGCGAGATCATCGAGCTGCCTTGGGCGTCTAGCTCCCCAGAGAGTGATGTCGTTTTCGCATTTATCGAGAACCCACCTTACTGAAAGTTCAAGCACGTTCTTTCCGAAACGCTCGGAGGCAAGCTCTCCCAGCTTTTCAACAGCGCCAAGATAATTATCATAGACCGGCTTTCGAAACTTGGGGTCAAAATTTCTTATGTCGTCTCCCGGAAACTCCGAGTCACTTTTTAGCTTTCCACCCAGAAGTCCTCTGCACAAAGCCCCGTAGAGAAGCATGGTAACTCCGTGCTCCTCACACCAGGGAAGTACGTCTTCCTCGATCCCTCTTTCGAAAAGATTGTAAGGAGGCTGACTCGAGTTAAGCGGGCAGACGGAACGGAAAATCTCCATCTGCTCAACCGAATAGTTGCTTACTCCGACAGCTCTTACCTTTCCACTTTCAATGAGTTCCGCTATGGCTTGCGCGGTTTCCTCAACAGGGACAAGGGGATCGGGCCAGTGAATCTGGTAAAGATCTATCCGGTCGGTGCGCAGTCTTCTAAGGGAATCGTCAATCTCCTTGCGTATCCTCTCCGGGAGGGAATTTCTGAATATTCCTCCCCTATCCCACTCAAGCCCTACTTTCGTCGCGATTATCAGTTCATCTCTCATTCCGCTTTGAGAAACCGCTTCCCCCACAATTTCTTCTGAAAGACCGAAGCCATAGATAGGAGCTGTGTCAATCAGATTCACCCCGTTGTCAAACGCCTTGTATATCGTTCTCACGCATTCTTTCCTGTCGCTTCCTCCCCAGAGCCACCCTCCCATCGCCCAAGTACCAAGACCTATTCTCGACGAATTGATTTCCGTGCCGGCAATCTCTATAAACTCCATTATTTCCGCCTCCTGCTCTTTATGGTTTCAGAAGGTAAACCCTCCATCTCTCGGGTAGCCTCTATCAACGAAAACAGAAGGTTTCTCGCCTCGGTGGTCGAGCGGACCCTGTACTTGGCTTTTGACGGTCCGAAACCAACCTTTATGGAATAGGCATCTTCGGGAAGCTGCTCAAAAATGTCCTCATCCGTCCAGTCGTCTCCTATAGATATTATAAGGTCCCATTTTTTCGCTTTTATCCACTGAGTAGCCGCCTTACCTTTGTTTATAAAAGAACCTTTGATCTCCACGACCTTATTTCCTTCCAACACGCCGATCTCAAGATTCGCCGTTATGTGCGAGAGCATATCCTTAAGCTCCCCCACTCTCACGATTGAGAGTGCCGGGTCAACCTTCCTGTAGTGCCAAGCCAAGGAAAAATTTTTCTCCTCGATAAGCGACCCCGGAGTCCTGTCGACGAAGATTTCCAGTATGGGTCTTATTTCTTCCTTCCATCCCTCCGGAGCAATATCGGACATCTTCCACTTTCCGCGTCTTATCCAAAGACCGTGTTCGGCCGCAAGACCGTCTGTCACACCCCCGAGCCAGTTGGCAAGAGTCCTTCTGTCTCTGCCGCTTATGATGACAAGCTCGTTTTTCTCCATCGAGGAAAGTTCCTTAAGCGCGGAGTAGATTTCCGGGTCAGGTTTCGCATCCTGCGGATTATTCTTGAAGGAAACGAGAGAACCGTCGTAATCAAGCAGGAAAAGACACTTTTTGCTCGCCCTGTATTTTTCAATCAGTTCGCCTGTCATTTCCCGACTGAATCTTCGGGCAAACATCTTAAGTTGCCTTTCCTTTGTTTCATCAAGTCTCTCCATGAAGTCCGCCGTCCATGTCCTGATATCGTATCTGCTGAGACGGTTCTGCATCGCCTTCATCCGTCTTTTCTGCTCTGTTTTAGTCATGGCAAGGGCGGTTTCGAGTGCCCGTGAAGTGTACTCCAAGTCATTGGGGTTTATGATTATAGCTTCGCTCAACTCCTGCGCGGTTCCTGCCATCTCACCGAGTATGAGCACACCGGCTTTATTCTGCCTTGCCGCGACATACTCTTTAGCAATCAGGTTCATGCCATCGCGAAGGGGAGTAATGAAAAGGATGTCCGCCGCCAGATAAAGGGAAATCAAATCCTCAAAACCGAAAGATCTGTACATGTAGTGAATCGGGTTCCAGCCGATTGTTCCGTAGCTACCGTTTATCGCGCCGACCAGATTATCGACTTCGTTTTTCAGTATCTTGTAGTGAACAACTTCTGTTCTCGAAGGCACCGCGACAAGCAAAAGAACCACCTTGCCCCTCATCTTCGGGTTTCTCTCAAGGAAAAGATCAAATGCCCTGAGTCTCTCCGGAATTCCCTTTGAGTAATCAAGACGGTCTATTGAGAGAATGACCTTCTGATCGATTCCCAGAAGATCTATGAACTCGTCCTTTTTTTTCTGAATGCTTCGTTTTTTCGGCGCGGAGGAGAATTTCTCGTAGTCGATCCCCATAGGAAAAGTATCGGTTCTTATCTCTCTTTCCCCGATTATAAACCTTCCGAGAGAATGCTCGTGTCCAAGTATCCTTCTTACGCTTTCGGCAAAATGCCTTACGTAGTCAAAAGTGTGAAAACCTATGAGATCAGCCCCTGTAAGTCCCTGTATGATTTCCCTGCACCACGGGATAAGCCTGAAAATCTCAGAAGACGGAAAAGGTATGTGCAGAAAAAAACCGATGCTTGATTTGGGCAGCTGCTTTTTTACAAGGTCTGGGACAAGCATCAGATGGTAATCATGGACCCATATGTAGTCCCCTTCGCGGGCCACGTCGAGAATGGCAGCGGCGAACTTGGTGTTCACGTTGATGTATGATTCCCAGAACTCTTTTTTATAGGTTCCGTATTGAACGAAATAATGGAAGATAGGCCATATTACTTCGTTGCAAAACCCTTGATAATAGTCTTTTACCTCTTCCGCGCTTAGACCCACGGGATAGAAATTTTCCTCCGCGAGCCGCCGCTCCATTTCCGAAACCTGCTCCC
Organism: Candidatus Dadabacteria bacterium; assembly: GCA_026705445.1. NCBI lineage: Bacteria > Pseudomonadati > Thermodesulfobacteriota > Candidatus Dadabacteria > Candidatus Dadabacteria bacterium. Next base: position 29,699 of record JAPPAR010000041.1, on the reverse strand, counting down.
CGGACAGACTCCCGTAATCTATCCCCGGCCATCCTATCCAGCATTTTTCGTAATCGGTATCAAGGGAACTGAGGCCCGTAGCCACACCTCCCACGCTCGGATCAAAAAAAAGCATTCCGTTTTCCTCCCGAACGGTCGTCGGCAATCTGTTGGATACAATTATGAGTTTTTTCATGAAAACTTATTATAATAAACGGGTCAGTCGCAGGAATAATAACCAAAAGAAAACTTAAGGCTAGAAAGAACAGGCTCTCTCTATGAAAATATCAAATGCGGTACCGAAGATTCTTACCGTCCTTATTATAGCCCTGCTTGCGTACACCCTTTGGAGCGGGCTTTCGGGGAAGGGAGGTATTGAAACGCCCTCACAGCTTGTGGGAAGACCCGCGCCCGAGTTCGCGCTGAAATCGTTTAGCGGCGAGAAGGTAAGACTCTCTGATTTCCGGGGAAAGACCCTGCTTGTTAATTTCTGGGCGTCCTGGTGTCATCCATGCAGAGAGGAGGCTCCCGCACTTGAGAGGGCTTACATGTCTCTCTCGGGCAATCAGGTTGAGTTCATAGGAATAAACGTAATGGACGACAGGAAAAGCGCCGAGGAATACGTAAAATCGTTCGGGGGAAGCTTCGTCAACGTTTATGACCCGGAAAACAGGGTACACCTGGATTACGGAGTGGGAGGGGTCCCGGAGACTTTCTTCGTAAGCCCCGAGGGAATCATAACCGGCAAGCACAGAGGACCGCTTACTGAAAAGATGATCATGAGCTATATGGAGAACGCGACTATTTACAACGGGCAGAGCCGGGGGAGTGAAAAACCGTGAACAGTTTTTTTCGCAAGATCCTGAGCGCGGGGCTTTTTTTGTTCCTGGCCCTTCTTATCGCCTTCCAGGCGGATGCGGACACGCTTGAAGACCAAATAGCGGAAATATCGGGAGAACTCATGTGCCCAGTATGCGAGGGACAGAGCGTTGCGGAATCAAACGCACAGCTTGCCAGAGACATGAGGGCCGTCATAAAAACAAAGCTGCTTGAAGGCCACTCAAAGGAAGAGATAATAGACTACTTCGTCTCAAGCTACGGAGAAACCATCCTCGCGTCCCCCCCGCCCAGAGGATTCAGCGTCATATTATGGCTCCTGCCCGTACTTTCCGTACTTATCGGCGCGGCAATAATCCTGAGAACCATTCGCGCATACAGGGTTGAGGAGAAGAAATAGCCAAAGTCAGTATCAAATTGCCTTTTGATACCTCCCTTGCTTTAATTCTAACCATCAGTAAAATAAGGTTTATAGCTTTTATATAGATTTTAACATCATATTATTGCTGTTTATAGGAGAAGCAGGGAATTATGAGCAAAAAGAATTTCTACGCCATGACCGACTCCGCCATAGCCGAAGAACTCGGACGCAGGCTGGAGCAGATTCGTCTTGAGGCTAACAGGCCGCAAAAAGAAATCGCCTATGAACTTGGTATCTCCGAAGGAACTTATCGCAAGGCGGTTACGGGCAAGGCCAGATTCGAGGTTATTATAGGCATCATGAGGATACTGGAACAGCTTGAGAACCTGGAGAACTTGCTGCCCGACAGGCCTTTCAGTCCAATTGAGATGCTAAAACTTCAAGGAAAAAAAAGGCAGAGAGCGGCATCGAAAAGATCTGGCAATACCCGGACTTTCAAAGGGGATAGGAATTGGTGACTCACAACGTAGCACGAGTGGAAATATGGGGACAAGCTGTAGGGGCTCTTTCATACGATAAAGATACGGGTCTGTGCGCTTTTCAATATGATCCGTCATGGATCAGAACCGCAATAGAGTTAAGTCCCGTAAAGCTGCCGTTATCCGATCGAATCTATCAATTCCCCACCTTGTCCGGAGAGACATACAGGGGACTGCCGGGCGCATTTGCCGATTCACTCCCGGATGATTTCGGTAATGCGTTGGTGGATGCGTGGCTCGCCCGAGCGGGTCGTGACAAAGATTCTTTCTCCGGATTGGAGCGTCTGCTCTATACGGGCAGAAGAGGCATGGGAGCGTTTGAGTATTTCCCGTCCATAGACACGGGGCTGGAGTCACCTGAAGTTATCGAACTCGACAGCCTGTTTGATACAGCCCAGTACTTACTTGACCGCAGAGCGGGATTATCAGGGAAGCTGAACGACGATGCAGCAGACAAAGCGCTTTACACGCTTTTTCGAATATGCACGTCCGCTGGAGGAGCAAAGCCCAAGGCCATCATAGGAATCAATAAGGCGCGCACGGAGATCCGGAGCGGGCAGGTAGACCTTCCTGAGGGATTTGAACATTACATCCTGAAATTTGACGGTGTGCCCGAACATTCAGAGAAGAGGGAAACATTCGGCGACCCCCAGGGGTTCGGCCGCATGGAGTACGCTTACTACCTGATGGCAAAAGATGCCGGAATCAGAATCTCTCACTGCGAGTTGCTTATGGACGGCCCCAGAGCTCATTTTATTACCAAACGGTTTGACAGGGTCGGAAACAGAAAAGTTCATTATCAGTCACTGTGCGCCATGGACCACGCTGACTACAACTTGCCGGGGCATTACAGTTACGAAGAGCTGTTCTCGCTGATGCGCTCGCTGAGACTGAACAGGACACAGGCGCTGGAAATGTACAGAAGAATGGTGTTTAACATCGTCGCCCGGAATCACGATGACCATACAAAAAATTTCGGTTTTATCCTGAACGAAAAGTACAGATGGGAGATATCCCCGGCATTTGATATTGCCTACAGCTATAAACCGGGCTCAAAATGGCTTAACTCGCACCAGATGTCGCTAAACGGAAAGCGAGACGATTTTACGCGCGAGGATCTGCTCGCCCCCGCCGAAAAATTCAGAAAAAAAGCGGAGGAGATTATTGATGAAGTCAGAGAGATCGTATCGCAATGGCCAAAGTACGCGAAAGAGGCGGGAGTTTTTCCGGATTTCGCCAAGCAGATTGAGAAAACGCACCGGCTGAGTTTCTGAAAATCAGTCGAAAAACCCTCTACATGCCTCAAGTATCGGTCCATTTCCTCTTTCGGAGTCAAGCCACTTTATGTCTTCATCCGTGCGAAGCCAAGTGGACTGCCTTTTGGAAAACCTTTTCGTATCCGTCTTTATTTTTTCAACCGCCGTCTTTAAATCAAGCCGACCGTCCAGGAATTCGTTTATCCGCTTGTAACCTATGGACTTCATAGGCTTTAAGTGCGATCCGTATCCCATGGCCCTTATAGCTTTTACTTCTTCGACCCAGCCGCGGTCAATCATTGCGTCAACCCTTTCGTCTATGGCGCTGCGCAGTCGCTCGCGATCTCCAAGGAGGCCTATTTTAAGGGCGTTGAACCTTTGTTCTGAAAAGCCGTGCCGACGGTGATGATCCGACATGCACTCTCCTGTTGTGTGGTAAACCTCAAGCGCCCGCTCAATTCTCACGTAATCGTTCGGATTTATCCGTCCGGCGGATACCGGGTCTACCGCCTCAAGTTTTTTGTGAAGCGACGCTACTCCCTTCGCGTCCCTCTCGCGCGCGAGGTGCTCTCTGAACTCCCGGTCAACCTTAACACCTTCGAGAAGCCCGTAAAGAAGAGCCTTTACGTAAAGAAAAGTTCCTCCGACGACAACTATTTTCCTGCCGTCCCCGACAAGCCTCCTGATCTGGTCAAGAGCAAGTCTCATGTACGTGCCGGCGTTAAAATCCTCATCGGGCTCTGCGACATCTATTAAGAAATGGGGAATCCCCCGCCTTTGCTCCTCGGTGGGTTTGGCGCTTCCTATATCGAAATGCCTGTAGACCTGAACGGAATCGGCGCTTAGTATGCAAGCGCCTGTTCTGGCGGCTATTTCAAGCGCCATTTCAGTCTTGCCCGAAGCAGTCGGCCCCAAAACAACGACCAGCTTCGGTTTTTCCCGGGAAAGACTCAACTGTGCGGGTTAGTCGGAAACTCTGTAGTCTTCTATGTTCTGGTCAAGCACGGCCTTTCTGCTGAGCCTCACCCTGCCGTCACGCTCAACCGCGAGGCATTTTACAAGAACCTCGTCCTTTTCGTTCAGGATATCGGTTACTTTTTCGACCCTGCGGTTTTCAAGTTCGGAGATATGCAAAAGCCCGTCTTTTCCCGGACCAAGCTCGACTATCGCTCCGAAATCCAGAATGCGCTTAACCACTCCGACGTATAACTTGCCGGCGACTATATCCTCAACGATTCTTTTTATGATGCCCTCGGCCTTCTTGCAGGCTTCGTAGTCCGGGGAGAAAATCTTGACCAGACCATCATCCTGTATATCTATCTGCGCTCCCGTGTCCTCAACTATCTGCTTTATAGTCTTGCCTCCAGAGCCTATAACAACCTTGACCTTATCCGGCTTTACCTGGATCGTAAGGATTCTCGGAGCGTATTCGGAAAGCTCTTCTTTGGGTCCGCTAATTACCTCTTCCATCTTCCCGAGAATATGCATTCTGCCATCTTTTGCCTGAGCAAGTGCAGTTGTGAGAACATCTTCGTTTATGCCAGTTATCTTAATATCCATCTGCAAGGCGGTAATACCGCCTTGGGTGCCAGCCACCTTAAAATCCATGTCCCCAAGGTGGTCCTCATCACCAAGAATATCAGAGAGAACGACGAAATTGTCCCCTTCCTTTATAAGTCCCATGGCTATGCCGGCCACGGGGGCACTTATAGGCACGCCCGCGTCCATAAGAGACATCGAGGAACCGCACACGGTCGCCATCGACGAAGAACCGTTTGATTCAAGTATTTCGGAGACGATCCTGATAGTGTAGGGAAAATCCTCTTTATCCGGCAAAACGGGTTTTATCGCCCTTGCGGCAAGTGCACCGTGCCCTATTTCTCTTCTGCCGGGACCCAGCCGGAAGCTCGTCTCTCCGACGGAGTAGGGAGGAAAGTTGTAATGCAGCATGAAACTTCTTGTCTGGTCGCCTTCAAGCGCGTCTATTCTCTGCTCGTCGTATGAACTTCCCAAGGTCGTGACGACTATGGCCTGGGTTTCCCCGCGGGTAAAGAGCGCCGAACCATGGGTTCTTTCAAGAAGACCCACTTCACCCCATATGGGCCTTACCGTCGTGTAGTCCCTTCCGTCAGGTCTCGTGCCATCTACTATCTTGCTTCTCACTGAGTCTTTGATCAACTCATCAAACGCCTTGTCAATCTTGGATTTGTCTTCCGGGCGTTCCTCAATCAGTTTTTTTACCGTTTCTTCATAAGATTGGTTTATAAGTTTCTTTCTACCGTCCTTTGAATCAGCCACTATCCCCTGCTCAATAGAAGGGAGCGCAGATGAACGAACCTCGCTTTCAAGCGCATTATCCGTTTCGACAGCGGGAACCTCTCTTTTTTCCTTCCCGATTCCTTCAACGAAACGGTTCTGGAAAGAAGCGATTTCCTTAATCCCGTCATGGGCAACCATAAGAGCTTCGACCACCTCGGCCTCGCTTACTTCCTTCGCGCCACCCTCTACCATCACAATAGCATCTTCTGTGCCCGCGACAGTTATCTCCATAGTGCTGGTCTCAAGCTGCTCGGGAGAGGGGTTTATAACAAGCTCGCCGTCTACTTTCCCGACTGTGAGAGCCGCTATGGGCCCCGCAAACGGAATATCTGAGACCATGAGCGCCGCTGAAGACGCTATTACCGACAGAACGTCCGTAGCGTTTTTACCGTCAGCGGAAATAACCGTAACTATAACTTGGGTGGAATAAGAAAAGCCCTTGGGTATAAGCGGCCTTACAGGCCTGTCAATAAGCCTTGACGTAAGGATTTCCTTTTCACTGGGACGCCCTTCCCTCTTAAAATAACCTCCGGGAATTTTCCCGGCTGCGAATGATTTTTCCTGATAGTTAACCGTAAGCGGCAAAAAATCATCTTCTATTTTTTCTTCCGAAGCAACAACCGTGGCAAGCACCGTAGTTCCTCCGCAGGAAGCGAGCACCGCCCCGCTTGCCTGCTTGGCAAGCCTTCCTGTTTCAAGGCGCAGCTTAGCTCCGAACAGCTCCGCTTCCATCTCTCTTAATTGTTCAGTCAATTCATTTCCTCCAAATATTACTTCCTTATCTTCTTAGTCCAAGGGTCTCAATCAGCTTACCGTACTCCTCCGGTCTCACCCTCTTTACGTAGTTGAGCAGCTTCCTTCTCTTGGCAACCATTGAAACCAGTCCTTTTCTTGAATGGTTATCCTTGGGCGCCCTTTTCACGTGTTCGGACAGTTCCTGTATCTTTCCGTTCAGAATCCCTATCTGAACCTCGGCCGAACCAACGTCGTTCTCATGCGTTTGAAACTCCTTTATGATCCGCGCCTTTTCTTCTTTCTGCAAAGACATAAATTACTTCCTCCTAGACCCTTGCCTGATCAGTTAAACACTCTTAAATGCCGGAACACTATATCCTTATCTCCCATATACTCAAATTCATCCGAGTCAGTTCTCGCCTCGCAGATGGAAAGAATCTTTCTCCGGCAAAATACGGTGATTATATCCCCATTTTTGAATTCGGGCAATTCCACGCCCGAAAGAACTCCCCGGCAAAGAGGAATTCCGTTGCGCACGCTCTCGCACAGATCCTCTTCCAAATGAACTCTCGGATAGCCACCGAGAACATCCTCCAAGGGAAGAATGCTGTAATTTCCGGATTCCACATCTTCAATACTGCTGGCCTCGCCGAGCGTGAATGGACCGCTTCTGAGTCTTCTCAGTTCGGAAAGATGAGCTCCGCAGCCCAGTTTCCTCCCGGCATCGGAAGCAATCACCCTTACGTAGGTTCCTCGAGAACACTTCACGTAAAAAGTCGCTTTAGGGTAAGAAAAATTAAGAAGCCTTATTTCCTCTATGGTGACTCTTTTCGGTTTCCTTTCAACTTCCTTCCCGGCTCTTGCAAGGGCGTAGAGCTTCGTACCTGAGACCTTGGCGGCGGAATACATTGGGGGGACCTGCATTATCTCCCCCGCAAATCCTTCAATGACCTCTTCAATATCATCCCTGTCCAGATGTTCCGCATCCGCCCGGCCGGTAACAGCACCGGTCTCGTCCATGGTATCGGTTGACACGCCCAGGATCATCTCGGCCTCGTATTCCTTTATATCATCTCCGAGGTAAGGAATGGCTTTTGTCGCCTGATTAAAACACACGGGCAATACCCCCGTCGCGAACGGATCCAGGGTACCCGTATGACCCGCCTTTTTTGCCCCCAGAACTTTTTTCACCCTGTTAAGAACCTGAGCGGAGGTATAACCCTTGGGCTTATCGAGAATCATAACTCCATTCATCACATCGCTTCCTGGATTGAACTTCGAAGTCTGCGTTTAACGGTAGCGAGGGGCGCGGAAACCACGCATCCGGCCGCCTTGCGGTGCCCTCCCCCGCCGTAACGTCTGGCGATCTGCGCCACGTCCACATACTCCTTGGACCTGAGGCTCACTTTCCAGCCGATGGCGGATTCCTGCCTCAGAAAAACCGCGACCTCAATCCCTTCAATTGCCCTCGCCATGCTTACAAGGCCCTCTGTATGCTCCTTTTCGGTGCCGGTCTGCTGGAACATCTCGCTCGATACGTGAAGAAAAGCGATTTTCCCGGTTACCTCAAGGGTGTTCATTGCCAAGGTTCTAAGCATGACCTTTCTAAGAGGTTCGTTATCATAAATGAATCTTGAGATCTTTTCGGGATCGGCTCCGCAGTTGACCAGATCAGCGGCGATCGTGAACGTCTCAGAACAGGTGTTTGAATACCGGAACGAACCGGTGTCCCCGACTATGGTGGAAAAAAGGCATTCCGCAACGTTCGGGCTGATGGGAATCCCGAGCCGCTTTATCATCCTGTAGAGAATAACCCCAGTAGAAGATGCGGTTTCATCCACAAAGCAGTACTCGGAACCCGTGCTGTTGGTTGCGTGGTGGTCCACAAACGCAAACGTGAAACCGTTTTCCAGGATAAAATTTTCAAATTCTTTTCCGGGGCGCGAAACATCAGCACAGTCAAGGAGCATAACTACATCCACTGGGCTGGTGACGCCTTCAAGAGAATCGATAATGCCGGAGCATTCGGGAAGAAATCGCAGGTATTCAGGAACCCCGTCTGCGTTGTACATGATCACATCCTTTTCAAGCTCGTGAAGAACCAGCGCCATGGCTATGGTTGAACCCAGAGCGTCGCAATCCGGATTCTCGTGGGAAACGACAAGAAAGCTTTGGTTTTCCCTTATTAGGTTAAGGATGTTATCGAGCTCATCCATCCGAGAGGTCCTTTATGAGTTCGTCAATTCTCGCCCGCTTTTCCACCAAAGTGTCGTACTCGAATTCTATGTTGGGAATCTTCTTTATTCTCAATCTCCTGGAAAGGGTGCTTCTTATGTAGCCTGTAGCGTTCCTTAATCCCTCAAGCATCTCCTGGGTGTCGGAGCGTTCATCAAAAGAGGTAAAAAAGACCTTCGCGTAGCCCATGTCGTCTGTGACTCTCACGGCAGTTATGCTTGCCGACGATACCCTGGGGTCCTTGATCTTGCCGCGTACCAGCATCTCAGATATTTCCTTTATGAGAAGATCGGATATCCTCGCGGATCTTTTGTAGCTGTGAGACATCTTCGTTAATTTAGAAATGGATGATCTCCATTTCTTTTTCACCCATGCGGAAATTCCCCGTGCTCTCTATATAAGAAGTCACCTTGTCCAGAACGGAATTTACCAAGGAAGCATCGTTGGAAACATAACCAAGCCCTATGGTGGCCTTGTCCTTTAGGTCCAGCGAATCAACTTCAGTCAGCGAGAGGCTCGGGAACTTCGACCTCGTCCTTTCCACAAGGCTTTTTACCAGGCGTCTTTTATCTTTCAAAGACCTGTTGCCCGACATGTAGAGTTCAAACCTGGCTATGCCCACTACCATTTAAAATCCAGATATCAAAGCTCCTGCTTTATCTCCTCAAGCTTGTAGAGTTCGAAGACATCTCCCTGTTTCACGTCGTTGAAATTCTCTATCGTTATACCGCATTCGTAGCCCGATTGGACCTCCTTGACGTCCTCTTTAAAGCGTCTAAGAGAACTTACTTTGCCGTCAAAGACAACCGTGCCGTCCCGAACCACTCTGATGCTGTTGTCCCTGCTTACCCTGCCGTCAGAAACCATGCATCCCGCGATAGTCCCCACCCTTGACACGTGGAAAAGCTCCTTTACGTCCATGTGGGCCACCACGACTTCCTTGCGAATGGGCTCCAGAAGTCCCTCCATCGCACTTTTTACGCGGCTTACCACATCGTAAATTATTGAATGAAGTTCAAGAGAGACACCTTCCTTCTCAGAAATCCTAAGCGCGTTCGCATCCGGGCGGACGTTAAACCCTATCACCACCGCGTTTGAGGCGCTTGCAAGAACCACATCCGTTTCGTTTATGCCTCCGGCTCCGGAGTGAACGATCTTTACCCTGCACTTCTCCGTAGAGAGTTTTTCCAAAGATTCCCTGAGAGCCTCAACCGATCCCTGGGTATCTGCCTTTATGATGAGCGAAAGTTCCTTCGCTTCCTCGTTTTCAATAGAGCTGAAAAGGTCTTCGAGCGAAAGTTTCGGAGTGGTGATCACCTTGCGGGACCTGATCTTTTCCAGACGGTGAGAAGTTATCTCCTTGGCCGTCTTCTCATCCTTCACTGCATGGAATTTTTCCCCGGCTTCGGCAACTCCCGAGAGACCCATGATCTTAACGGGCATTGAAGGACCGACGCTTTTTACCGCTTTGCCCCTGTCATCGGTAAGGGCCCTTATTTTTCCGCTGTGAACGCCTGATACAACGCAATCTCCGACCCGAAGAGTCCCCTCCTTGACTATGACAGTGGAGACCGCTCCCCTGCCCTTGTCAAGCTCCGCTTCTACCACCACACCATTTGCTTTTTTATCGGGCGACGCCTTGAGTTCAAGTATATCGGCCTGGAGCAGGACAAGCTCGAGGAGTTCACTTAGACCCTTTTTCTTTTTCGCTGAAACCTCGGCAAAAAGAGTGTCTCCTCCCCACTGTTCCGATATGAGATCTATCTCGGAGAGCTCTCTCCTGATTTTTTCGACATCGGCACCTTCCTTGTCGACTTTATTTATGGCTACTATAATCGGAACTCCGGCCGCTTTCGCATGGTTAACCGCTTCAACCGTCTGGGGCATTACTCCGTCATCCGCCGCCACTACCAGGATCACTATGTCCGTTATACTCGCGCCGCGAGCCCTCATTGAAGTAAACGCCTCGTGCCCGGGCGTATCCACGAAAACTATGGTTGAATCCTTTATGTTCACTGCGTAGGCGCCTATGTGCTGCGTTATTCCACCGGCCTCTCCCGCGACAACATTGGTTTCCCTTATAGAGTCAAGGAGTGTGGTCTTTCCGTGATCAACATGTCCCATGACCGTAACGACCGGCGGGCGCGGCATTTTCTCCGCATCTTGCGACTCATCCTGATCAAAAAGCAGGTCCTCTTCGACAAATCTCTCAACGGTTAGGTTAAAACCGAACTCATCGGCAAGAAGTTCGGCGGTATCGCTGTCAATTGACTGGTTGATCGTAGCGCCCGTACCCATGGTCATAAGTTTTTTAACGACTTCCGCCGCTTTTACGCTCATCATCTTCGCAAGTTCGGAAACCACTATCGTTTCGCCGACCTTGATGTTTCTTTTCGATGTGTGGGCGGGGGAAATCGGAACAACTCTTCCGTCCTGTCCATCTGCCGGGTAGGCTCCCCTGTTTTTCCCGGGTCCGTCAAAATTCTGCCTCAGTTTGGGCTTTTTGTTCTGTATTACATATTCCTTTCTGCTGGGAACCTTGGTCCGAAACGCTCTTTTGAGCTGCTCCAAGGTCTCTTCATCATGTATTTCCTCTTTTAGGGGCTTGCTCTTTTTAGCTTTTTTCTTCTGCTTTGGTTTTTCCTCATCTTCCACTCCCTTAATGACCTTTCCAGGTTCGGAAGATGGTTCCGGCTTAAGTTCAAGATCATCTACCTGTGGAACCTCGACCTCGGCTTCGGGCGCCTCCTCGGGTATCGCTTCGCTCTCGGCGCTTGGAACCTGGACTGCTTCCGCTTCTGCGGGCTCGGACGGGACAGGAATTTCGGGCTCCGGCTTGATTTCCGCAGGTTCCCCGGCAGCCGGAACGGCTTCTGCTTCCACGGGCTCTGGCTCCGGTTTTACAACCTTCTTTCTTCTCCTGATAACTCTCGAGCCGCTTCTTCTTTCGACAAAGTCGCCCGTCTCAGACTTGAAAACCTTTACGGTTTCCTTCTGCTTTTCCGCCGTTTCTGAAGAATTCTCCTCCGGGACGCTAATAAGCGCCTTTTTTATTCTCTCGGCATCTGTTTCCGAGACTACGTTTTGGTGACTTGTAACTTTCATTCCAAGCTTTACGCTCTGCTCCACTACCTCTTTGCTGGTTATTCCCAGCTCTTTGGCTATCTGATGTATCCTGACTTTAGGCATATTTCCCAAAAAACCCGCCCTCCCATAGATGCGGGTTGGCGGTTTTTGCTACTTGTCTGTTCGCGAATCCTGTACCTCTGTGCCGGTCGGCGATGATATATTAACCTCTTCCGCGTCTGAAGCCTCTTCGGTTCCGCTCTCAACAGGCATCTCCTCAAGTTTTTCCATAAGCGCCACGCGGGCCGCTTTCTGAAGCGTGGAAACCTCGTCCTCGTTGAGACTTCCAACCTTCATGAGCACATCCGGTTCGCAAAAAGCTATGTGTTCAAGGGAGTAAAATCCGTCATTATAAAGCAGACTTGCTGTAACCTCGCTTACAGACGGTAAGCTTGTAAGAAGGGAGAGCACTTCCTGCTGTTCCTGCTTGACTCTGGACTCAGTTTTTATATCTATCTTCCACTCGGTAAGCTGCGACGCCAGCCTTACGTTCTGTCCCTTCCTCCCGATAGCGAGAGAAAGCTGGTCATCATCAACTATGACCTCCATAGAGCGGCTGTTCTCGTCAATTACAACCTTGTTGACAACAGCCGGAGAGAGAGCGTTGCAGACGTAGCGGGCGGGATCTTCTGACCAGGGAACTATATCTACCTTCTCGCCCCTGAGTTCCTGGATGATGCTCTGAACCCTAGAACCCCTCATTCCCACGCAGGCACCAACCGCGTCCACATCCGAATCGTTTGACGTCACGGCTATTTTCGTTCTTCCCCCGGGGTCTCTCGAGATAGCTTTTATCTCCACTATATTCTCGGCGATTTCAGGGACTTCCGACTCAAAAAGCCTCATTACGAAACTCACATGAGCTCTTGAAAGGATAAGTCTAGGTTCGCCCCTAGGCGACTCCTTTATATCCAGAAGCACCGCTCGTATTCTCTCCTTCATCTTGTAGTATTCTCTCGGTACCTGCTGTTCCGGGGGCAGAACAGCCTCAACCCTTCCGAGATCAACTATTATGTGCCTTCTGTCAACCCTTCTCACTATGCCGCCGATTATGGTTCCTTTCCTGCCGATAAATTCCTCGTATATAACCTTGCCTTCGGCCTCCTTGAGTTTCTGAAGGACCTTCTGCTTGGCGTTGTGAATGGCAATTCTAGTGTATTCGGGGCTTATCTTAACGCCTATCATGTCTCCAAGTTCAGTTTCGGGATCGAGTTCGGACGCTTCCGCGAGGGAAATCTCAATTTCGGGGTCGGTTACGGTTTCCACAACCTCCTTGTACTCGAAAAGCTCTACCTCTCCCTCATCGGGGTTATAGTAAACGTCGAGTTCCTTGTCCTGATTCTTTGACTTGAGAAGCTTCTCGGCAGCGGACAGAACCGCTTCCTCAACCGCACTTATTATGCGTTCCCTGTCAATGCCCTTGTCTTTCCCTACGGAATCTATAACTCTCGTCAGTTCCGTAATCATTTTCTCGCTCCTTTCCCAAAATCAATTTCCAAGTTCGCCCTGCTGACGGAGCCGAAAGGCACGCTGTAGGAACGGCCATCAACTTCCACCAGAATCATTTCCCCTTCCATTCCGAGAAGCGTTCCAGAAAAAATCTTTCTGTCATCGACCGGATCCGTGGTCTTTATCTTCACTTTCCTTCCCTTGAACCTCTCGTAGTCGCTTTGCCTGTTAAGAGGCCTCCTGAGACCGGGAGAAGATACCTCAAGCGTGTAAGAATGCTGCGGCATTATGTCGTAGGCATCCAGAACCACACCGAGCTCTCTGCTCACGTTAGCGCAGTCATCAACGGTGACCCCGCCCTCCTTGTCAAGAAATACCCTCAAGACCCTGCCACCTCTTTCCCTCAGATACTTTATATCCACAAGCTCGCAGGAGTTTTCCTCGACAATCGGGTGAAGAACCTCCAGAACCGCTTTTTCAAGCTTACCGTTAGCCTTTTCCACAAAATTTCTCCGTGTCTTTCATACCCTTCAACAAAAAAGAGCGGGTAAAGACCCACTCTTTCCAAAGCGGTTTAAATTCTACATAAAACAAAAAAATCGGCAAGAAAATACCCGATTGTCACGCGACCCCTTCGGCGTATTTGAGCTCAAGCTCCTGGAGTTTTCTTATCCTGTTTCTGAATTCGGCCGCCTTCTCGAATTCAAGCTTCTTCGCGGCGGACTTCATCTCCCTCGAGAGCTTGGCTATAGTTCCCGGGATCTTGTTCGGGGGGATATCGAGGAGATCTTCCTCCTCCGTACCGGAAATCTCGAGGTAGTCAGACTCGTATATGGAACCCAGTACGTCGGTTATGTTTTTTTCGATGCTTCTCGGAACTATATTGTTTTCAGCGTTGTACTCCATCTGGATATTTCTTCTTCTGCGGGTTTCCGCCATGGCGGCGCGCATAGACCCCGTCATGGTGTCTGCGTAGAGAATCACCCTGCCAGAAACATTTCTCGCTGCCCGGCCGAAAACCTGAACAAGCGACGTTTCCGAGCGAAGGTATCCTTCTTTGTCGGCATCAAGCACTGCAACAAGGGAAACCTCGGGTATGTCGAGTCCTTCCCGAAGAAGATTTATTCCGATCAGAACGTCAAATCTTGCGGCTCTTAAGTCCCTTACGATCTTTATTCTCTCGAGCGTGTCAATCTCCGAATGCAGGTATTCAATCCGCAGGCCGAGCTCCCGATAATAGTCCGTAAGGTCTTCTGCCATCTTCTTTGTAAGCGTCGTAACGAGGGCCCTCTGCCCTCCGGCAGCCACTTTTCTTAGTTCATCAAACAGATCGTCCACCTGGTTCTGGGCGGTGCGGGTTTCAATTAAGGGATCGGCAAGGCCCGTCGGCCGTATGATCTGCTCAACGACGTTACTGCGGGCCGCTGCGAGTTCGTAAGGCCCTGGGGTAGCCGAAACGTATATCACCTGTCCAATCTTGGCTTCGAACTCCTCAAAATTAAGCGGGCGATTATCAAACGCCGAAGGAAGCCGGAAACCATTTTCAACCAGAGAGAGCTTCCTGCTTCTGTCACCGAGGTACATGCCCCGAAGCTGCGGAATCATCTGGTGACTTTCATCAATCACGCATAGAAAATCTTCGGGGAAATAATCAAGAAGCGTGTAGGGAGGCTCTCCGGGGCGCCGTCCGGAAATGTATCTTGAATAATTCTCGATGCCGGGACAAAAACCCATCGTATCCAGCAACTCAAGATCAAACCTGGTCCTTTCCTCAAGCCGGCCGGCCTCAAGTTCCATTCCCCTCTCCTTGAGTTCAGCAAGCCTGGCCTCAAGCTCCCTGTCTATGTTCTCGACCGCCTGCTCAACAACACTCTTGGGGGCCACGTAATGAGAACCCGGGAAAATGGAGACTTCCCGGACCTCCCCGGCGGCCTTGCCGCTTAGAGGGTCTATAGCGCGTATCGTCTCTATTGAGTCTCCGAAAAACTCGACTCTGAGCGCGGTCGATTCCTCATGCGAGGGAAACACGTCCACTACGTCCCCCCTAACCCTGTAGGTGCCCCTGTCAAGCTCGTCGATCTTTCTTTCGTAACGCACCTCCTCAAGCCTGAGGGCAAAACCATTTCTTGAAAGCTCCATCCCCACTTCGATCTCGGTAAGCATGCCGTAATAAACCTTGGGAGCCCCGATTCCGTAGATAGCCGAAACGCTTGAAACGATTATCACATCCCTTCGTCTGAAAAGGGCCTTGGTGGCGGCGTGGCGCATGCGGTCTATGTATTCGTTTATCGATGCGTCTTTCTCTATGTACGTATCGGTCTCGGGGATATAGGCTTCGGGCTGATAGTAGTCGTAGTAGCTCACGAAATAGTGAACTTCGTTTTCGGGGAAAAAATCGCGCAGTTCGGCGTATATCTGCGCAGCCAGTGTCTTGTTGTGAACAAGTATCAGCGTGGGACGTCCGGCGTCACGGATAACCTGGGCTACGGTAAAGGTCTTGCCGCTTCCGGTAACTCCAAGGAGAACCTGATCCTTGCATCCTAGCTTCAGCCCTTTACCCAATGCGGAGATGGCCCGGGGCTGATCTCCCTTGGGTTCAAAGGGGCTTTTGAGGTTAAACAGAGATTTCCCGGAATCCATTTCGGAGACTATTTTAACCACCCGTACGGCCATCATAAACACGCAAAGGCTCAACCATAGTCGCAGAAACAGTCTTTCGGTGATTTTACAGGAGCCAACCCATGAGAAATAATATAATTTTGGAGCAGAGAACAGGCGAAAAGCGGCGTTGCGACACCGTTTTTCACCTCAGGTGTAATGTACAAAGAAACGGACAGGTGAATTTCTCCGGGGTCTCTACCCAGCAATCCACGGTTCCATGAGCGAAAAAAAAGGCAGGGTTTATCTGATCGGTGCAGGTCCCGGCGATGCGGGACTTCTTACCCTAAAGGGAAAGAAACTGCTCGGGGAAGCACAGGTGGTAATCTATGACTCTCTGGTAAATCCCCAGATTCTTAAATTCTGCCGTCCCGACGCGGAACTTCTTTTTGCAGGCAAGACAATGGGACGGGCCCATATATCCCAAGAAGAGATAAATGAGCTTCTCGTAAGCAAGGCAAAAGAGGGAAAGACGGTGGCCAGACTAAAAGGGGGCGACCCTTTTGTTTTCGGAAGGGGTGGAGAGGAAGCCGAGGCGATAGTTCAGAACGGCATCGATATCGAGATCGTCCCGGGAGTAAGCTCCGTTACCGCGGTGCCGGCTTACGGAGGAATTCCCATTACTCACAGGCAATTCAATTCTTCTTTCGCAGTCTTCACCGGACATCATCAGGGAGAGGGTTTTGACTACGATCCGGCTCAGATAGAAACACTGGTATTTCTCATGGGACTAAACAACATCGAGAGCATAATGAAAAAACTGCTTGAGCTCGGAAAGGAACCGTCTACTCCCGTCGCAGTCATATCCTGCGGCACGCTGCCCGAACAGAAATCCGTCGTGGGAACCATTTCCGACATAGCGGAAAAAACCAGAGTCCTTGACGTGCAGACCCCGGCCACCATAGTGGTCGGAGAAGTAGCTGGGCTGGCAGAAGCAATAGGGTGGTATGAAAAGAAACCTCTTTTCGGAAAAACCGTAATGGTAACAAGAGAAAAAGAAGCTTCATCCGAGTTCGCAGAGCTTCTTGGCTCCTGCGGAGCAAAGACCATTGAATTCCCCACGATCGAAATAAAGCCCATAAGGGATACCGGAGAGCAACTACTTTCGGTACGGAGCCTTGAAGACTACGACTTTCTGGTGTTCACAAGCGTAAACGGAGTCAGCAACTATTTTGAGGTGCTTGCCTCTCATGGAAAGGACTCGCGAGATCTAAAAGGCAAGAAGACAATAGCCATAGGAGAGAAAACGTCGGAAGAACTGCTAAAATACAACCTTACGACGGATTACATGCCCGCGGTCTATAAGGCCGAGGGAATAATTTCGCTTGCGGAGAAGCTAAACCTCGACGGCAAGAAAATACTTATCCCAAGGGCACTTGTGGCAAGGGAGCTTCTCCCTGAAACGCTACGGGCGATGGGAGCCACGGTGGAGGTGCTCTGCGTTTATGAAACTCTTGTTCCAGACTATACAAAGGAAGAACTTGACCTGATGAAAATGAGACTCTCCGGCGCGGAGATAGACCTCGTAACGTTCACAAGCTCCTCGACCGTAACGAATTTCTTCTCGCTTCTTGGAGAAAACCCGGAACTTTTCGCCAAAACCGGGTTTGCCTGCATAGGACCCGTAACGGCCGCGACGCTACTCGGCCACGGTTTTACCCCGGTGGTAACCGCTGACATCCATACGACCCTAGGCCTTAAAGAAAAAATCCTGGACTTTTATCTCTCATAAGAAGGCAGGCACCTTGAAATGCCGAGATTTCCGATCAGAAAAGAGCCATCCATAGAAGATGACGGAACCCTTCGCGGAAAAATATCCGAGAGCGACTACACGCATATAACGAAAGTGCTGAGGCTGGCGGCCGGGGACCGCATAACGGTCTTTGACACCGAATCCATTGAGTATGAAGGAGTGATAATGGATATCTCTTCTGGAACCATCGCGGTTAAAGTTGACAGCACCCTCCGGCTGCAAACGGAATCGAAGCTGGAACTGAATCTCTTTCAGGCAATTCTCAAGGGGAACAGGATGGACACGGTAATCAGTCAGGCGACCCAGCTGGGGGTATCGGGGATTTTCCCGGTAATTTCCGAGAGAACCCAAGTGAGATCGACCGCCAAGGTGGACAGATGGAACAAGATAGCGCTGGAATCAACAAAGCAATGTGGAAGAACTGTACCGCCTGCGGTTTCAGAACCGGTTGATCTTCGGGGGTCCCTTGAAATAAGAAACGAAAGCGAGATGAAAATAATACTTTACGAAAACCAAGGCGAACTGCTCAGAGATCACATGAGTTCTCGCGGGAAATCCGTAAGAACGATAAATCTCTTCATAGGCCCCGAGGGAGGTTTTTCGGAACAGGAAATCGCCCTGGCAAAGGAAAAAGGTTATACGGTGCTCGGGCTTGGAGAAAGAATACTGAGGGCGGAAACAGCTTCGGTGGTAAGCTTGGCACTTTTGCAGTCCCGCTACGGAGATATCTAACCGGGATCAATCAACTAAGGTATAAATGGCAGTGGCCTTTGCCGCGCAAACACCCGAATTCCAGACCTCGCTCTCAACGGGCATTATTCTCCCTTGCCTGAGCACCTTGGCGCGACAAATCGTAACACCCTCCCTGATGGGCTCGATGTAGTTTATGTTCATTCCGGACGTGAGGAACTTTTTCCCCTCTTTTGCAACACTGGCAACCGCGACTCCGCAGGCCGCGTCCGCCAAGGTGAAAATGACACCGCCATGAAGCATTCCGTAGTGCTGCGTATATTCCTCAAGAAACGGCATGGAAAGCTCTGACTCCCCGTTTTCCATGCGCAGGATATCTATTTTCATCGTGTCGAAGATCTCCGGGTGACCGGAAGGAAGTCTGATTGGTTGTCTGCTCATATTTTGCGCTCCCTCAAGACTGAGCTTCGGGTGAAAAATAAGAAACCTAGAAATACCATAAGAGCTATTGAAACAAACATCGTCCTGAATCCGAAAAGCTCCGCCACGACTCCGAAAACAAAAGACCCCAACATTCCGCCGCCCGTGAACGAGACACTGCTTATGGCAAAAGCTTTTGCCCTGGCCTCCTTGGGATTCGATTCTATTATGATCGAATATATTGAAGGATACACAAATCCGTGCGCGCAGCCGAATATGATTCCGCAGAGAGCAAGAAGCTTTACCTCGTGCGCAAAACTCAGCATGAAGACACTCAGCCCCAGAAAGAAAACAAAGGGAGAAGCTACTCTCCACTTCCCGTACCTGTCGGGAACCCAGCCGAGGAACACCCTGATCGCAAGCACCGAGAGGGTGTAGGAAAGAAAATAAACGTGAAAGTTCTCTATGTTTATCGAAAGAGAGAAGATGGAGACGAAGTTAAACGTCGTTATAAACGCCGCCCCGCATATAAAGAGCGTTGCGGAGGACACAAAGGTAGCTCTGTCCCGAAGACAGTCCGCATAGCTTCGTCCCCCGTCTTTTGGCGTCGGCGCTTTCTTTCCCTCCCGGATCATAAAGGAGACTAAAAAACCCAAAAGCGCGGTAACTGTAAGGAAAAAAACAAAGAAATCAAAACCGAAATTCTTTATCAGGATGGAGCCTACGTAAGGGGCAATAGCATAGTTTATTATCGTGAAGACACCGTATATGCCGAGCGCCTGAGCCCTTCTCTGCTCGCTTGAGACATCAACCGTAAGCGCCCCCGCCGCTACAAAGAAAAGGGAGAAGGAGCAACCGTGAACTATCCTAATAACGTAGTAGAGGTAATCGACCCTGTCTAGGAAGGCCAGCGGAAACGTCGAAGCGGCGAGCAGCGCGAACCCCAGCAGCACAAACAGCTTTTTTCCATACCTGTCTGTTATGTGACCGGCGTAAGGTGTAAGAAAAAGGGTGCTTAGCCCCGCGATGCCCATCACGAACCCCACGATCTTCTCGGTTCCTCCAAGCTCGGAAATTCTAATGGGAAGAAGGAGAAACGAATGGAAGTTAAAGAAATACAGGCACCCGAGAAAAGTTACAAGCACAAAGCTTCTGTTAAGCAAGGGCGGTGGATTTTTCTGCGGGTCGCTCATTTTTTAAAAGAAAGAAATCCTCCAGTCTGAAACCGTCTTTATTTTTCTGAATTCATACTTGAAAACCTGTTCTTGCCGTAGAGAAAATACATGATTCCCACTGCGGCAAAAACAAAGAAGAGTGCCACGGGCAGATATCTGCTCAGGTTGCTCATAAGAAAGGAAGTATTGGAAACGACTAAAACTATGCCGCCAGGTTTTACGCCAGACAGGACGTATTTCAAAAACGCCTCGTCATGAATCATGACCTCTTCCGCAACCGCTTGGGGCCGCTCAAGTCGGATTCCAAGCTCCGTTTTTCTTGCAAACACCGCAAGGTCGCCGACCTCATAGTCAAAGCCTATCGAGAAATTCTCCCCGATTTGCGAAAGAGGGAGAGAATAACCAAGGGCAACCCTCTTCATCCCCGGAAGAAAAGGAAGTCTGCTGTAAAGCTTTTCTTCTTTCCTTACAACGGCCTCCGGATTGACACCGTCTGAAAAAGTAACGTCCACCGCATTTTCGGGAATCGGAAAGACAAGCGTCGTAGTATCCGAATCCGTCTGCTCCCCCGTAAAAACGGTGTCGCCCGAGTTCTCAAAGGCGTGAAGGGAAGTTACATTCACCTTGGAGCCCTCGTCATTCGGGTAGATAATCACGTTTAACGACAGTAGGGAGATGTTCTCGTCAGAACTCGTGGTATCGTAGACAGGGAGATCGAGTGTGATTTCATCCTTCCCCGGAAGAAAAACCATTTTCCCCGAAACATACTGAACTCCCTGGTGAAAAAGCGCGATCTCATAGCTTCTGTCCCACCGCAGCGAGGGAAAAGAAAATCTGCCCAGCGAATCCGATTTGGCGAAATGCCGCTCTTCCTTCCTGTCTCCCATGTACGAGATCAAAACGACATCCTGGCCCTCTTGCGGCTTCTGTGTAGTGATGTTCCTTACCTGACCCATTATCGTTCCACTTTCAGAGAGGCCCGGGGGAGGCGTGTACTCCAGCAGGTAATCGGCAACTCTCTGTGCGTCGCTTTCTGAGAGATTCATGGGTGGCATCGGAGGGTAGCCCTCGTTTATCGGTTTTTTCTTTTTTTCAGAGTAAAGGCTCTCCGGATCCTTGGCCCATCTGATCAAATCATCTCTTGAGTACCTCTCCCCTACACCCAGAAGATCGGGACCCACGAACCTTCCTTTTCCAATCGTATGGCATCTTACGCATTTCCCTTGGATGAAAATTTCCTCACCGGAAGATAACACCTGTGCGGAAACGGAAATCTGCTGAAGAACAAGGAAAAAAAGAAAAAATATGGAAACGGAAAGGGAAAATGTAAACACTTTTTTCATTGTCGCTTTATTCACTCTGGTTTCTGGGACTTAATGGGAATAAATAAAGTTCCGCTCACAAAACAGTATTGGATCTAGAATGCTCCAATGCTAAGTCTGCCTTGTCGTTTTGAACGGGGTTCTCGAATGACAATTTCCACATCCCGTCCCAGCACTGTCAAGAGGCGTAAGAGCCGCTCCACTGAGTAATCGCGAAAGTTCCCTCGCAGGAGCCGGGAGACATCAGGTTGAGACAGCCCCAGCAATTTCGCTGCATCGACCTGCTTCAGTTTGCGACGGCGAATAATCTCGTCAATTCGGGTAACGAGTTCTGCCTTTAGAAGATGAACCTCGGCTTCTGGATGGCCCAGATCCGCAAATACATTACCGCTTCCACGTTCAACCTTCTCTTCTGTCTCCATCGGTCTAGCCTCCTTCATATGTTTCCTTGTAATGCTGCTCCGCTACCTTCAGTCTGCTCTTGATCAAATCAATATCATGTTTTGGCGTCTCGGCACCCCGCTTGGCCTTCTTTTGGAAGACATGCAGGACATAGACCGCCACCTTAAACCGTACTGTATACACCGCCCGATAGGTATCACCGTCGTGTCGTGAGACAACCTCCAAGACTCTGGACCCCAAACCCCTTCGACACAGTTCCCCAGCAACAAAAAATTGACTAGCGTTTCCTCTCAGACTCTTGCTTATCGAATCAGGCATTTCTTACACTTATTTCCAACTGACGCCAGTCTCTAACCCACTCTCGAGGTATGTAATTTTCGATATTCTCAAAATACTCTCGATTGGAGTTCCGATATCTGTTTTGTAACAGCCGCCGCTTTTTCCTTGTACCTTGAGGTAAGCTCGGCGTAGTCCTGCTCGCTGAGCTTGCCCATATCACGGTCAAGCTCTATGTCTTTTATAGAAGAGTAATAAAGGTCTCTTTTCTCGTAAAGCTGTTCAAGTCGGTTAACCTCGGGACTATCTGCTACGCCCGGCTTCCTGCGACCCAGAAAAAGAGGGTAAACGGTAAAAACCGAGACCAGCACCACGAGCAGAAGAGAAATTATGTATTCACTCACGCGCCGAACTCCTTCTTTCTTTGCCTCTCAGGCCACATGGTGACAATCGCTCCAAGGACGATAACAAAACCTCCAGCCCATATCCAGTTAACCATCGGGTTAAGCAAAGCCCTTATGTTCGCCTTTCCGCTCCCATCGACCTCTGAGAGTATGAGATAAAGATCGTCTCTGAAAGTGGAGCGAAGCGCGACCTCGGTTTCCTGATTTATCTCCCTGTTTCCCTCGTACTTGTAGATGTTTTTTTCTGGATACATGGTCGCGACGCTTTTACCGTTGTTGCGGATTGAAAGTTCCGCTGAAAATCCATCCTTGGCGTCATTTGAAATAAAGCGCACCCCATGGAAAACCAGATCGTACCTTCCTAGGGAAAAGGAATCTCCCTTTTCCAAGACAACCTCCTTCTGAGTAACGAAAAGCGAAGAAGCCGTGATTCCCGCTACCAGCAGTACAACTCCCAGATGAACGATATATCCGCCGTAGCGTCTGCGGTTCCTTGAGATGAGATTAAAAAAGGCCGAAACCGGGTTCTCCCCCCTGCCGCTTCGCACCCTGATACCCCTGAAATATTCCAAAAACACCGTCGCAGCAACAAACCCGCAGAGTGCAAAACTTAAAAGCGCCACAGGTTCCCTGAGACCGAAGACAAGAAGCGCCAGGAGAACCACCAGAAAAACCACCGCGGGGAAAACGAAATTTCTCTTGAGGTTTGCCGTCGAAGCCTTTTTCCAGGATATAAGCGGACCTATTCCCATCAGCAGGATAAGAACAAGCCCGATAGGCACCCCTACGGCGTTGAAGTAAGGAGGGCCGACAAGGATTTTCTTCCCAATGAAAGCCTCCGAGAGTACAGGGAAAATCGTTCCCAGAAAAACGGAGAAGGCCGCCGCCAGAAAAAGAAGATTGTTAAACAGAAAGGCGCTTTCCCTTGAAAGAGGGGAATCAAACCTCTCCTCGCTTTTGAGTTCTTTTGACCTGTAGATGAGAAGAGCAAAGGAAAAAAGCAGTATGAAAACCATGAAGCCAAGAAAAAGCGGACCTATGTCCGAGCGGGCAAAGGAGTGAACCGAGGACACTATGCCGCTTCTGGTTATGAAGGTGCCGAATATGGAGAGAAAAAAGGTGATTATAAGCAGAACCATGTTCCATTTCTTAAGCATCGCCTTCCTCTCCTGAATCATGACGGAGTGAAGAAACGCGGTCCCTGCCAGCCATGGCATAAATGCGGCGTTCTCAACCGGATCCCATGCCCAGTATCCTCCCCAGCCGAGTTCAAGATACGCCCATCTGGCCCCGAGAAGGAGCCCCGCGGAGAGAAACATCCAGGAGAAAAGGGCGTATTTTCTACAGTTCCTTATCCACTCATCCCCTAGGCGACCGCTGAGCAGGGCTGCTATGCCGAAGGCAAAAGGCACCGTAATACCCACGTATCCCACATACAAAGTGACCGGGTGGATGGCCATGTATCCGTTCTGAAGAATCGGATTAAGTCCCCTTCCTTCCCCAACTGCCACACCCAGTTTCTCAAATGGGTCTTCCACGTAGGCTATGAGGAAAAGAAAGAAAAGAGAAACGGCGCATAAAACGACGTTTACATAAGGGTCGCCACCCTTTTCTCTGCTTCTAAGAACCACGAAAGCCGCATACAGTGAAAGAACAAAACTCCACAGAAGCAAGGATCCCGCCTGACCGGCCCAAAGGGCCGTCACCCTGTATATCACCGGAAGGTCGGTGCTCGTGTTAAGCGCTACGTATCTGAGCGAAAAATCAAGCGTTACAAGCTCATAAACAAGACAGCCCACCGCTACCAGAAGAAGAAAAGCTGCCGAGACAAGACCGTTTCCGCCGCTTTGAGCGAATGCGCAGCTCCCCGTTTTCGCGGCAACAGCGCAGGCAGCAAGACTGTAGATAGTGATAAAGAAGGAAAGAAGTATGGCTATACTTCCGAGATCAGACATTGTTAACCTTCTTTTCTCTGGTAGGGGGCTTCTTCGGATTCATACTTGGTGGGGCACTTTGCAAGCAACAGGTCCGCCTCAAAGACGTTATCGGCGGAGAACTTACCCTCAACGACCGCCTCAACCCCGTCTGTGAATATATCGGGAATTATGCCGTCGTACTCGACGTCGATTTCACCCTTGCCGTCCGCTATGGTAAACCGAAGCGAATCATCTAGCTCGTTCTTTATTGAACCGTGAACCACGGTTCCAGAAACCCTTACCTTCTGCCCGTAGATGTCCGGGACGTCCTCTAACAGTTCGTCAACCGTTATGTAGTAGACCATGGAATCCTTGACTCCCGCGAAGACAAGCCAGGAAATCAAGGAAACTATCACCAAAAGAGGCAAAATGAATTTGAGTTTACCCTTCAACCTTCACCTTCAGGGCCGTCACCGCCCGAGAGCAGCTTTTTCCTTACCGAAGCCGACTTTGCGCGCAGGTAGAGCACATAGGCGATAAGAGAGCCCCAGACCACTACGCTTGACCAGAGGAAATATTCCATCGCAGACTACCCCACTCGCCCGCCCCGGGCGTAAAGCTGATTTTCCATGTTCATTATCCTCGTTCTCTCACCTAGGAGTAAAACGAAAAGAAGCGTAAATCCCAACAGGGTGACCAAAAGAGTGTGCATCATGGCGGGATCTATGCCACCTCCCCCAGGTCCGAAGACCACGGGCGATATGCCTCTTTTTATACGGGCCGAGACATAAACCACTGGAAGGTCCACGTAGGCAATTATGGCGAATATGGCCGAGTATCTAGCCTTTTTTCCGCGCCCTCCGGCACCGGAGCGCAGAACCAGATAAACGGCGTAAAGAACCCAGAGAATAAACGTGGTCGTTAACTGCGGGTCCCATGTCCACCAGGTTCCCCAGACCGGCTTTGCCCATATGCTCCCAGTGATAATCGTTAGAGTAAGAAGCAGCATGCCTATCTCGGCCGAGCAGTAGGCAAGCGTATCCCATTTCGCTGTCTCCTTTACCAGATAATATATGCTCGCCACGAAAACCACCGTAAAAGCCACCGTGGCGGCCCAGACCGTCCCCATGTGGAAATAGAAAATTCTCTGCACATGGCCCATAACCACTTCCGTAGGCGCGTAAAAAAGCGTCATCCAGGTAGCGAGAGCCATCAGCGCAAACGTCAGGAAAAACAGTATTTTTCGCATTTTTAAAAAGAAAGCGGGTCAGTCCCCGCTATCCTCAATAAGATACTCAAACAGAATAGAGCATAAAAGGATGAAGATTATATCGAAGGAAACCAGTACCTGCAAAGAAAAAGCGTAGTAATCCGGAGGCCTTCCCTCCAGTATTGAAGAGCATATTCCGACCGAGGTTATCACGACAGGTATGATGAGGGGAAAAACCAGCAGGGGAAGCATCATGTCGCGAAGCTTTGTATTAAGGGCCATCGAAGAAAAAAAAGTGCCAAGCGACACAAACCCTATCGTTCCAAGAACCATAACCCCGAGAAATGGGAGTATGGTGTCTGTAAATGAAAGCGAAACCCCGCCTGCATCAAAAAGAAAAAACAGAAGAAAAAGCGGAAGTATGAAGAGCTCGGAGAGCAGAACCATAACCGTGTTTGAAAGCAGTTTTCCGAGATAGATGTAGCTTCTGCTTACAGGAGTCAGAAGAAGAAACGCGAAGGCATTATTTTCCTTTTCAAGCGAAAAGGATCTTCCAAGGGCCAAGAGTCCAGAAAAAATAAAAGTTATCCATATAACGGCCGAGACTGCCCGGGAATCAACATCCGAGCGGAATTCAAAAGCAACGTTAAAAACCAGGAGAAGCAGAAGCGAAAATACGAACATCGTCGGAAATATCTGCTTCGAACGCCACTCCACCAGAAAATCCTTTCTGAATATAAGCAATATATTTCTCATTGCCCGTCACCACTTCTGACGCAAGACATGTAGATATCCTGAAATTCCTCGCGAGCGGGTTTCTGCGCGGATACATAGACCACCTCTCCCTGATCGAGAATTGCCACCTTGTCGCACAGCAAAAGCCCCTCGTAGACATTATGGGTTGTCATAACTACGGTTTTATCCGCTTTCATTGAACCTAGAATCGAGGTAAGGATGGCAGCTCCGCCGTAATCAAGGCCGCTGTACGGCTCATCCAGAAAAAGTATCTGCGGGTCGTGAAGAAGCGTTCTGGCGATAGCGAGGCGCTGGCGCGTTCCGAAAGAAAGGGTGCTTACGAGCGCGTCTTTCTTAGCGTAGAGCTCAACCCTCTCGAGAATATCAGAGCACCTGCTCTTAAGATCCGGCACGTCGTAGAACGCGCCTATAAACTCGAGGTTTTCCCAGGCGGTAAGGTTTTCATAAAGCATCGTGTTATGGGAGATGAACCCTATAAGTTTTCTTATCTGCTGTTTTTCCTTGGAAACGTCAAAACCGGCTACAAAGGCCTCTCCCCCGCCGGGTTTGATGAATGTCGAAAGAATGGAAAGCAAGGTGGACTTACCGGCGCCATTGGGACCGAAAATGGTGAGGAATCCGCCCTGTTCAACGGTAAGATCAATTCCCATCAGCACAGGGAAAAACCCGAACTGCTTTTCAAGTCTCTTGGTTTCTATCGCGTATACAGCGGGTTGCATATCATTTTCCTTTTCCAAGGATTTTTTCATAACCGCCGATCTCTGAAATCCACTCCGCAAGCCCCTGCATTCCCGTCTCGTAACCGCACACCGGCTCATAACCCAGATCCCTTCTTGCCTTCTCTATGCTGTAGGTTCTGCTCTTCGATAGAGCGGAAACGCCAAAGCGGGTAAGGACAGGCGGGGTCTCCGATCTTCTGAGTTCAAAGATTTTCTCAAGAACGAACGCAACCGCATACCCCAGAGTGTACGGTACCGTGACCCCCGGCTTCCACTCAATTCCTATTGACGCGAGCTGATCGGAGACAAAACGGCGGTTATCGATACGCGCCCCGTCGTTTACAAAGTATATGTTGCCCGCCCCGGCAGGAGAGAGGACCGAGAGCACCGCGGCGTGAACAAGATTAAGCACATGGCATGGAGAGACGATTTTTTTGTTAAAACCCATGTTAACCAGAAGCCCCTTGAGACAGGCGTCGGCTATTCTCGGAAGTATGACCGTGTCGCCGGCTCCCCAGACGTTTGACGGTCTTAATATAACTGTTTCCATGCCTCCCCGTCCGTTATATTCTCTCACAAGTTTTTCGGATAAGGCCTTGGTTTCATTATAGAAATTATGGTGGCTTTTTGGGTAGGGATAGGTTTCATCTATATCCTTGAGGTCTACAGTCCCAAGAAAAGAGGCATTCCAGATTACGGTAGAGGAGCTCATATAAACAAACCTTTTAACCCCCGCCTCGCGTGAAGAGTCAAGAAGGATTCTCGTCGCCTCTACGTTCTGCCTGAAAAAATCATCCCTTGGTCCCCAGTCAGAAACCTTGGAAGCAAGATGAAAAACGTAATCGCACTCTTGCGGAAAAGCTTGAAGCGAACTGGAGTCGCAAAGGTCCCCGTGGATAAGTTCCGCACGCAGAGAACGCAACTTTTCGGTATCGCTTGTTTCTCTTACCAGGCATTTTATCGAAAAACCCTCGTCTGCAAGTTTTTCAGCAAGCTTGCCACCGATAAAACCCGTCGCCCCGGTTATCCCCGCTTTTACGTTTTCGGAGGTTCCCATAAGTTTATTTTTTGATTTCCTTTTCCCAGTCCGCTTTCCTGAATCTTTTCTTCTCCTCGACGTCTTTTTTCGAAGGTATGGCTTTGCCGGGTCGCGTTGAAACAGGCTTTCTGGTTTTCGGTTTTTCTAGCTTCTTTTTGGTCATATCACACCCCTGCAGTCTCTTTACCGCTCAGGAGATCACAGAGTATAATAATTGATAAGCAAAATCGGACAAACCAGGCGGGCAGACGCATGAAATATCTTCACACAATGATAAGGGTCGGCGATCTTGAAAAGTCAGTCGCGTTTTATACCGATGTCATTGGTCTTAAGTTTCATAGGAAAACCGATTATCCCGAAGGCCGCTTCACGCTAGCTTTTCTGGGTTACGGTGGCGACACGGAACCTTTCCTAGAACTCACACATAACTGGGATACTTCGCAATACGACCATGGAGGGGGTTACGGACACATGGCGTTTGGAGTAGAGGACATTTATGCGACATGCGAAAAGATAGAACAGGCCGGCGGACGGGTAACCAGAGCTCCGGGGCCCATGAAACACGGAACCACCGTGATAGCTTTCGTTGAGGACCCCGATTCGTACAAAATCGAACTCATAGAAAGAAAAGACTGATCCCCCGATCACTTTTTTCTCTTCTTCCACCTCGCTTCCAGATACTTCTTGAGATTTGCCTCTCTCCCCTTGTCGGTGGGTTCGTAGTAAACGCTGTCTTTTATCTCCTCGGGAAGAAAATCGTCTTCGACAAAATGATCTTCGTAGTCGTGGGCGTACTTGTAGCCTTTTTTGTAACCGAGATCTTTCATAAGTTTCGTGGGGGCGTTTCTCAGGTGAAGCGGAATCTGGAGGCCCGGATTTTTTCTCACATCGCTTTCAGCCTTCTTTATCGCCCTGTAAGCAGCGTTGCTCTTGGGACAACTGGCAAGATAGGTCGTAACCTGAGAAAGGATTATTCTGCTCTCAGGCATCCCCACGTAATTAACCGCCGTGAAGCAGTCGGTCGCGAGGGTAAGCGCGTAAGGTTCGGCGTTTCCAATATCCTCTGAAGCAAGTATCACAAGACGTCTTGCGATGAACTTCGGGTCCTCCCCAGCTTCAAGCATTCTCGCCAAGTAGTAAACCGCCGCGTCGGGATCACTTCCCCTCACACTTTTTATAAAAGCGGAAATCGTATTGTAATGTTCCTCCCCCGCCCTGTCATAGAGAAGGCCTGTTTTCTGGAAAATCTCTCTCACGAGATCAGTGTCAATCCGAGAGAGTTTCTTTGAACGAACAAGGGAAGAGGCGATTTCAAGCGCGTTCAGCATCACCCTGGCGTCTCCACCGCAAAGAGCGATGAGTTCGCCACGAGCCTCAGTCGAGATATCGGCATCCTCAAGAAGTTTTTCCTCGGAGAAGGCTTTTTCGAGTATGAGTTCAAGATCCTGTGCCGAAAGCGGATCAAGAACATAAACCTGACAGCGGGAAAGAAGAGGGCTTATGACTTCAAACGAAGGATTTTCAGTGGTAGCACCTATAAGCACTAAGACCCCTTCTTCGACGCTCTTGAGAAGCGCCGCCTGCTGTGCCTTGTTGAATCTGTGTATCTCGTCAATGAAAAGCACGGTTTTCCGCCCGGAGTAAAGAGCGTCTCTTGCGTCCGCGACAATATCCCTAAGTTCCCTGACTCCGGAAGAAATCGCATTTATCTGTATGAACCTGGCACCAGCCCTGCCCGCGATAAGCCTTGAAAGAGTCGTTTTGCCCGTCCCAGGGGGACCCCAGAATATCATGGAATGCACTCCCCCAGCCTCAAGCGTTTTCGTAACAAGCCCCTGCGGTCCTATCAGATGCTCTTGGCCTACCATCTCTTGCATGCTCTCGGGTCTCATTCTCTCGGGGAGAGGAAGAGATTCTTTTTTAGGTCTGAAAAGACCTGGGTCATCAGGGTTCAAGTCCGTCTCCTGTTTTCAGTTAGCACTCTGGTATAAAGATTAAGCTTTGAAACTTATAAATCAATCTGGAAAGCTCGTGCTTCTTTCCGCCGTTTTGGAAAAAAAGGCCGTTTGGACTTCCTGTCTTTTACAAGCTTAAATTTTATGTATATAGCGAATTTCTTTTTT